>CAZEZD010000464.1:0-2515 GCA_964516115.1 uncultured Hyphomicrobiales bacterium | reverse complement strand
GTCGAGAAGCTGGCGGAGGGTGATGCGGGCCATGGGCGGTTTCCATCCTGTCGTTCGTCAACGAGGGTTGCGTCCGTCTAGCGCAAGGGCGCGGCCAAAAAAAGCCGTCCGTTCGCACGGAGACACACGCGATCAGTAAGGCCTGGGAAGGGGCACCGGGGCGGTCAGGGGAGCCGACGGCGCAGCGGCGGCTGCGAGGGCGGCCGCGGCGCGCTCCTCCAAGAGGGCCGCCGCATGACCCAGCACCCGGCGCTGGATGGTGGCGTTGGTCGCCAGCAGGGCGTGGTTGACCATGAAGGCGCCGGCCTGCCAGGCGTCGATGTTCTCGGCGCCCTCCACCTTGGGGAAGCCGGGGCTGAAATAGTTGATGCAGCGGGGCACCGGACAGGGCGGCGAGCCGAAGGCCGCGTCGATGGTGATGACGACAGGCGGCGGCTTTCCGGCCTCGACCATCTCGCGGGCGCGATTGAGGGCGGTCGAGCCGCCCATCGAATGGCCGACGATGACGGCCGGCTCCTCGCGGGCCGTGCGTGTCATGAGGTGGGTGTCGACGACGGCGCGGTAGCCCATGCGCTCCAGTTCACCGGCCAGCGCCGAGACGCCGACATAGCTCTGGTGGACGTAGATGAAGAGGCCGTCCAGGAGCAGCACTGACGGGCGTTGCTCCTGGGCAGACGCCACCGCCTGCCCCGCGGCAACGGCCAGCACGAATGCCGCGATCCGCTTCGCCCCCCTCAGCATCGATCTCCTGTCCGAATGGTCCGACGAGAGAAATGCGGGGAATTTGGCCGAATTTACGACCTCAGCACATCGACGCCCGGCAGCGGCTTGCCTTCCAGCCATTCGAGGAAGGCGCCGCCAGCGGTCGAGACATAGGTGAAGCGGTCGGCGGCGCCGGCCTGGTTCAGCGCCGCGACGGTGTCGCCGCCACCGGCAACGGAGACGAGATGGCCCGCCTGCGTCAGTTCGGCGGCGGCTTCGGCCACCGACACCGTGCCGTTGTCGAAGGGCTCGAGTTCGAAGGCGCCGAAGGGGCCATTCCAGACGAGGGTCTTCGCGCGGCCGAGGATGGAGACGACGTGCTCGACCGACCTGGCCCCGATGTCGAGGATCATCTCGTCGGCGGCGACCTCGTCGATGACGCAGACGCGGTGCGACGCGTTCGCCTTGAATTCCCTGGCACAGACGACATCGACCGGCAGGACGATGCGGCAGCCGTTCTTCGCGGCCTCGGCGACTATGGTGCGGGCCGAGTCCACGAGATCGTGCTCGCAGAGCGACTTGCCGACGGCCTTGCCCTCGGCGGCGAGGAAGGTGTTGGCCATGCCGCCGCCGATGACGAGATAGTCGACCTTCTTCGACAGGTTGCCGAGCAGGTCGAGCTTGGTCGAGACCTTGGCGCCGCCGACAACGGCGACGACCGGACGCTCCGGCTTGTCCAGCGCCTTCGTCAGGGCGTCCAGCTCGGCCTGCATGGTGCGGCCGGCATAGGCCGGCAGCACATGGCCGAGGCCCTCGGTCGAGGCATGGGCGCGATGGGCGGCGGAGAAGGCGTCGGCGACCCAGAGGTCGCCATTGGCGGCGAGCGCCTTGACGAAGTCAGGGTCGTTCTTTTCCTCGCCCTTATGGAAGCGGGTGTTTTCCAAAACCAGGATCTCGCCCGGCTTGATCGCATCCACGGCCTTTTTTGCGACATCGCCGATGCAGTCCTCGGCGAAGGCGACGGGACGCTTCAGCACATCGGCGAGCGCCGGCACCACGGCCTTCAGCGACTGCGTGGGATCGACACCCTTCGGCCGGCCGAAATGGGCGAGGATGATGACCTTTCCGCCACGGCCGGCGATGTCGGTCAGCGTCGGCACGATGCGCTCGAGGCGCGTCAGGTCGGAGACCTTGCCGTCCTCCATGGGCACGTTGAGATCGACGCGCACGAGGACGCGTTTGCCCTTCACATCGGCGTCGTCGAGGGTGCGGAAAGTGGTCATGGCATCATCCGGAAAGGACAAGGGCCGCCCGCTGGATGCGGACGGCCCGGTCGGCGGGATCAGATCAGCTTCGCCATCGCCACCGCGGTATCGCTCATGCGGTTCGAAAAGCCCCACTCATTGTCGTACCAGGATAGCACACGCACGAACTTCTCATCCATCACCTTGGTCGGGTCGAGGGCGAAGATCGAAGAGTGCGGGTCGTGGTTCATGTCGATGGAGACGTTCGGCTGGTCGGTGTAGCCGAGGATGCCCTTCAGCGGGCCGCGCCTGGCCGCCTTCAGGATGGCCTCGTTGACCTTCTCGACCGAAGTCTTGCGCTTGGCGAGGAACTTGAAGTCGACGACCGAGACGTTGGGGGTCGGCACGCGGATGGAGGTGCCGTCGAGGCGGCCCTTCAGCTCCGGAATGACGAGACCGATGGCCTTGGCGGCACCGGTCGAGGTCGGGATCATCGACAGCGCCGCGGCGCGGGCGCGGTAGAGGTCCTTGTGCATCGTGTCGAGCGTCGGCTGGTCGCCGGTATAGGC
>CAZEZD010000463.1:0-2515 GCA_964516115.1 uncultured Hyphomicrobiales bacterium | reverse complement strand
AGAACATCGTCAACGCCATCCTCGACGAGATCGTCGGTGCGCTGGCGCGCGGCGACCGGGTGGAACTGCGCGGCTTCGGTGCGTTCTCGGTGAAGGCCCGCCAGGCGCGCGTCGGCCGCAATCCGCGCACCGGCCAGCATGTCGAGGTGGACGACAAGGTCGTGCCGTTCTTCAAGACCGGCAAGGAAATGCGCGAGCGTCTGAACAAGGGCGCATGACCATGCTGCGGCGCATCATCAACTGGCTCTTCCTCGCCCCTGTCGCACTGATCGCCGTCATCCTGGCGGTGGCCAACCGGACACCCGTCACGCTGTCGGTCGACCCGTTCGCGCGGGAGGCCTCGGCGCTGTCCGTCACCGTTCCGCTTTTCGCAATCGTGTTCCTCGCGATGATCCTCGGCGTCGTCATCGGCGGCGCCGCCGTGTGGTGGAAGCAGGGGCGCTATCGCAAGCGTTGCCGTCAAGCCGAGAGCGAACTGTCGGCGACGCGCAGCGACGTCGAGCGGCTGCGCAACGAACTCGGACGCGGCGACCAGGCGCCAGGCGCCTCCGGAGGGGCCCTCGCCTTCTTCAACCGGCCCGCGGCCTGAGCCTTTCATGCGCATCATCACCGCCGCCGAGATCGCCGGCGCCCTGACCTATTCGGCCCTCGTCGATGCGCTGGCCGAGGCCTTCCGGTCCGACATCACCGTGCCGCTGCGCCATCACCACCCGATCCGCCAGGAGGAGGGGGTTCCCGAGGCGATGCTGCTGCTGATGCCGGCTTGGACCCCGCCGGGCGACGGGGCCTTTGTCGGCACCAAGCTGGTCTCGGTCTATCCCGGCAACGGCGCGCGCAACCTGCCGTCGATCTATGGCAGCTACGTGCTGTGCAGCGGCGAGACCGGCGCGCCGCTCGCCATCCTCGACGGCACCATGCTCACGGTCTGGCGCACGGCTTGCGCCAGCGCGCTGGCCTCACGCTCCCTGTCGCGCAAGGATTCTACCCGCATGGTCATGGTGGGCGCCGGCGCGCTGGCGCCGCATCTGATCCGCGCCCATGCCGCCATACGCCCCATCCGCAACGTCACGCTGTGGAACCGCTCCCGCGACAAGGCGACGGCCCTCGCGGAGGGGCTGTCCGGCACGGTGCCCGGCATCACCTTCACCGTGGCGACCGACCTGCAGGCGGCGGTGGAGGAAGCCGACATCGTCACCTGCGCGACGATCTCGTCCAATCCCGTCGTCTCCGGCGACTGGCTGAAGCCGGGTGCCCATCTCGATCTGGTCGGCGGCTATACGCCGGCAATGCGCGAGGCGGACGACGCCGCGGTCCGGCGCGCCAGCCTGTTCGTCGACACCCGCACCGGCGGCCTGAAGGAAGCCGGCGACATCGTCGACCCGATCCGGCGCGGCATCATCGCGGAAGGCGACGTGAAGGCCGATCTCTTCGACCTCGCCCGCGGGCTTCACCTTGGCCGCGCCTCGGCCGACGAGATCACACTGTTCAAGTCGGTGGGCACCGCCCTTGAAGACCTTGCCGCCGCCATGCTGGTGTGGCGGTCGCTGCCCGTCTAAAGACAGGGCATGCCCCTGCTCGTCAAAATCTGCGGCCTCTCGACGATGCCGACCCTGGACGTTGCGCTGGAGGCCGGCGCCGACATGGTCGGCCTCGTCTTCTTTGCCAAGAGCCCGCGCAACGTGTCGGTCGCAACGGCCGGCGCGCTGGCGGAGCGCGCCCGTGGCCGTGCCACGGTGGTCGCCCTGACGGTTGATCCGACCGATACCTTCCTCGCCGAGGTCATGACCGGCGTCAGGCCCGATGTGCTCCAGCTGCATGGCGGAGAAACCCCGGAGCGCGTCGCCGACATCCGGTCGCGCTTTGCCGTCCGCGTCATGAAGGCAGTGGGGGTGGCGGAGGCCGCCGACCTTGCGCCGGTCAGGGACTATGCCGCGGTCAGCGATCTCATCCTCGTCGACGCCAAGCCGCCGACGACGGCGGAGGCGCTGCCCGGCGGAAACGGCCTGACATTCGACTGGCGGCTGGTGGCCGGCCTTGACCCCGGCTGCCCGGTCATGCTTTCGGGAGGCCTCCATCCAGGCAATGTGGCCGAGGCCATCCGGCTGACCCGTTTGTCCGGCGTTGACGTATCGTCAGGTGTCGAGAGTGCGCCGGGTCTGAAGGACCCGGACAAGATCAGGGCCTTCGTGGCCGCCGCCCGCCAGACGCAGGGCGAAGGAGAGTGGCGATGAATGCACCGCTGAAGCCCAATTCTTTCCGGTCGGGACCGGACGAGAACGGCCGGTTCGGCATCTATGGTGGCCGTTTCGTCGCCGAGACGCTGATGCCCAACATCCTTGAGCTGGAGCGGGCCTATCACGAGGCGCGCCACGACCCCGCCTATGTCGCGGAAATGGCGAGCCATCGCACCCACTATATAGGCCGGCCGAGCCCGCTCTACTTCGCCGAGCGGCTGACCGAGCATTTCGGCGGCGCGAAGATCTACCTGAAGCGCGAGGAGCTGAACCATACCGGC
>CAZEZD010000462.1:0-2517 GCA_964516115.1 uncultured Hyphomicrobiales bacterium | reverse complement strand
TGGAGACGCAGGCCTTCCAGCGGAACCTGACCCTCGGCGTCGACCTCTACCGCTTTGGCGAGACCGGCGCCGAGCACAAGGCGACGCTGGAGGAACTGATGAACCTGCGCCGCGGCTACGAGGACGCCTTCCGGCGCACGTTTGCGGCAGGTTCCGCCGACGGCTCGATGAAGCCGCTCGATCCCTCGCTCGCCATGCGCACCCTGCTCGGCGCCATCAACTGGGTGGCGGTCTGGTATTCGCCCCGCCATGGCGAGACGCGACCGCACCGCGAGAAACTCGCCGACGAGATCGTCGCCCAGGTGCTCGGCGGCTATCTCGCCTGAAACCGGGCGTCACGCCGCCCGCGTTCGCGCCTCGCGCACCATCTGCACCAGCACCTTGTGAAGGTCCTCGCCACTCGTCACGCGATGCGGGAACGGGACGCGCGCCGTGCGATCGCCGGCGATCAGGTCGAAGCCTTCCGGATCGGCTCCGGACATCTTCCACGGACCCGGTTCCTCGCCGGCCAGCACGGTCGCGTAGACCGAGACAGCGTCGGCGTGATCCGCGTTCATGTGGGCGATGGCGCCGGGCTCGGCGGCGATCAGGCCTGCGGCATCGCTGATGTCGGTCAGGAGGTCGGCGCCGGCGATGTCCGCCGCGCGCGCGAAGCCGCCATTGAGATGGCCGGCCGCCACGTCCAGCCGCCAGACGCTGAAATCGGGGAAGTCGATGTAGATCTGCGCCTTGGGGTTGCGGGCGAGGAACCGCGCCTTCAGCCGGGCCACCTCGGGCTCGGCCTCGATCCGCCGGAACGCGCCGAGCACCGTCAGGCGCGGGTGCGCGAGCGGGTCGCCCTTGCCGTGGCGCGCGAGCAGCAGCGAGGCGCGGCTGTCCGCTGTCAGGTTGGCGGTGTGGCTGGACAGGGCGGAGATCAGGATCAGCGGTGCGCCGTCGCTATCGGTCGCCACCGTGGTCAGGGTCGTTACGGGATGGCCGGTGTTGCGGTCGATCGTGCCGAGCGAGGCGACCCGGATGGTGCGCAACAGCGTGCGCGCCCATTCCAGCGGCTTGAAATCGGCCGGCTGCGGCGCATTTTCCGGAATGTTGCCGGGCATCGCGCCAGGCGGCGTCTGTGTGTCCATCAGTCACTCCCGGCCGGCAGATGAGCCGAAGCGGAGGCTGTTCGCAAGGCCCCCGCGGCGAGCGGCGCGCGGGTCTTTTTCGCAATTGACTGCACGAGTCTGCGATCGGGGAAAGGCGGTGTTGAGAATTTTCCGACAAGCTCGTGACATGTCCTTATTCAACAGACGAATCCTGCGGAAAGCCGCCATCGCCACCGCTTTGTCGGTGCTTGCGTCCATGGTGCTCGTGGTCGTCCTCAGGGGGGGTCCGGACCATGTTTCCCTCCTTCTCTCTGTGGTCTGCCCCCTGCTCATCGCCTTCCCGCTCAGCACCCACCAGTACCGGCAGAGCGAGAGGCTGAGCCAGGCCCGCGCCGCGATCGAGCAGATGAACCGCGACCTCGAGCAGGCCCATCGTTCTCTCGCCGACGCCCATGCCGCCCTGGCGGAGCGGGCGCGGCGCGACGGCATGACCGGCGTTCTGAACCGCGAGGGCTTCTTCCAGTCCCTTCAGGGCGCCGATCCGGATCATCCGGCCGGCGTGCTGCTCATCATCGACGTCGATCACTTCAAGTCGATCAACGACCGCTTCGGCCACCCGGCCGGCGACAGGGCGCTGAAACTGGCCGGAGAGGCCATTTCCTCCTGCACGCGCGGCGGCGATTTCGTCGGCCGGATCGGCGGCGAGGAATTCGCCGTCTTCCTCGGCGGCGCGAGCGCGGAGGAGGCCGCCGCAGTCGCGGAGCGCATTCGCGAGAAGGTCGCCGCCATCCGGGTCGATGTGGACAACGGCGAGAGCATTGGCATGACGGTGAGCATCGGCGGCGCGGCCGGCGGCCCCGGCCAGGCGCTCGCCGGCCTCCTGAAGCAGGCCGATCAGCGCCTCTATGAGGCCAAGCGACAGGGCCGCAACCGCACCCTTGTCGACGAGGCCTCCTCCCAGGTCGCCTGATGCCGCCATGCGGGACTTGACGTGACAGGGAGGCTCGCCCATCCCTCCTGCGACCGGAAAGGCCCGCCATGCCCCTGCGCCTCTCGACACGCGCCACTGACTTCGAACAGCGCTTCGCCAGCCTGCTGGCGATGAAACGCGAGGTTTCGGAAGAGGTGAACGACGTCGTCCGCGCCATCGGCCAGGACGTCGCTGCCCGCGGCGATGCCGCCGTCATCGAGTACACCGCCAAGTTCGACAAGCTCGCGCTGACGCCCTCAACGCTGCGCGTCACCGAAGGGCAGGTCGAGGCGGCCGTTGCCGCCTGCGACGCCCGCACGCTCGACGCCCTCACCCTCGCCGCCGACCGCATCCGCGCCTATCATGAGCGGCAGAAGCCGAAGGACGACCGCTTCGTCGATGCCCTCGGCGTCGAGCTCGGCTACCGCTGGACCGCCATCGAGGCGGTCGGCCTCTAAG
>CAZEZD010000461.1:0-2521 GCA_964516115.1 uncultured Hyphomicrobiales bacterium | reverse complement strand
TGTAGTAGCCGCCCTCGTGGCGGGTCATCGGCGCGCGGCTGGGTTTGGTCAGCGCCGCCACGGGACGGATGAACGGCGCCGTGCGGTGCCCGCGCGCCACGTCGACGATGTCGGCGATGACGGCGGAGGCCGTCGCATCGCCGCCGGCGCCGGGGCCGACGAGCGTCAGGTCGACCGCGTCGGCATCGATGGCGATGGCGTTCAGCACGCCGTTGACCTGCGCGATCGCCTCGTCCTTCGGAACGAAGGTCGGATGCACGCGCTGCTCGACGCCGTCGGCGGTGCGCTGTGCGACGCCGAGGAGCTTCACCCTGTAGCCGAGTTCCTCGGCCATCCTGAGGTCCACCGGTTTGATCGAGCGGATGCCCTCGATGGAGATGCCCTTGGTGTCGACCAGCGTGCCGAAGGCAAGGCTGGTCAGCAGCGACAGCTTGTGGGCGGTGTCATAGCCGTCGACGTCAAAGGTCGGGTCGGCCTCGGCATAGCCGAGCCGCTGGGCGTCCTTCAGGCATTCCTCGAAGCTGATCCCCTCCTCCGCCATGCGGGACAGGATGTAGTTGCAGGTACCGTTGAGGATGCCATAGACGCGCTCGATCGTATTGCCGAGCAGGCTCTCGCGCAGCGTCTTGATGACGGGAATGCCGCCCGCGACGGCAGCCTCGAAATTGAGCGCCACGCCCTTGGCCTCGGCCTTCCGGGCGAGGGCCGGCCCATGTGCGGCGAGCAGCGCCTTGTTGGCGGTGACGACGGCCTTGCCATGCGCCAGCGCGGTCTCGACGGCTTCCTTTGCGACTCCTTCGGCGCCGCCCATCAACTCGACGAAAACGTCGATCCCGGGATCGGCGGCCAGGCGGATCGGATCGTCGACCCAGCGCATGCCGCCGAGATCGATGCCGCGATCCTTCTTCCTTGAACGGGCGGTGACGGCCGTGACGCGGATCGGCCGGCCGGCGGCTTCCGCCAGCCGGTTGTCGCGCTTGGCAATCAGCCTGACCACCGAGGCCCCGACCGTGCCGAGGCCGGCGATCCCGACTTTCAAGACGTCCTGCATGGGTGATCGATCCGCACTGCCGCGACGACGGCGCCGCGCCGGGCTTGTGCCCGATTTGAGGGACCAAGGCAAGGAATGACGGCCCTTCCCTGCAATAGCGGGCTGCAATCAGTCGAGCAGATGGTCGATGCCGCGAACCAGGCCGACGACATCGGAAACCCTGCGCGCAGCGAGAAGAGTGCCGCCGACATAGGGCGCTGCGGACGACCCGGCGTCGTGGCGGATGGTCAGCCGCTCGTCGGGCAGGCCGAAGATGGCTTCCGCCGAGAGCACGAAGGAGGGCATGCGCACGGAATGGACCTGCACGGCGATGCCGCCGGCATTGACTGCGCCGCCGCGCGTCTCGCGGATGCCGCCGAGTTCGCCGACCGGCTTGGACGTCGGCTCGCGCCTGATCCTGGAGAGGATCTCCCCCAGTTCGCGGCCCGTGCCGGACGGCGTGTCCGGCTTCTTCGCCGAGGCGTAGTCGATGATCTCGACGTCCGGCACGTGCTTTGCCGCCATGGTGGCGAAGCGCTTCAGCAGCGAGGCGGTGATCGAGAAATTGCCGGCCGCGATCACGCCGCGCCCCGCTGCACGGGCGGCGGCATCGATCTCTGCATAGTCATCGGCCGCGAGGCCAGACGTGCCGATCACGACATGGCGGCCGGCGGCGAGGGCCTCCAGCGCGTGCCCCTTCACGACATGCGGCTTGGTGTAGTCGACGACCACGTCGCTGGGCACGGCAAGCGCCTCGGCAAGGCTCGCTGACATGACGACGCCCAAAGTGGAAGCACCAGCAACCTCACCGGCGTCCTTGCCCGCTTCCGACCGGGAGACCGCGCCGGCGAGCGCAAGGTCGGCGGCGCCCGCGACGGCCCTGACAAGTTCACGGCCGACCCAGCCCGAGGCCCCGGCAACGACGATCCTGATCATAGGAACTCCCGATGGGGCGGCCGCGAGCTCAGCGCCCGGCGGCCGTGAGGGGAATGACGTTGTGCAGCGTGGTCGCCGCACTGTCGAAGAACCGCTTCACATTGCGCGCCGCCTGGCGGATGCGCTGCTCGTTCTCGACGACGGCGATGCGCACATAGTCATCGCCGTGCTCGCCGAAGCCGATGCCGGGCGCGACCGCAACCTCGGCCTTCTCGACGAGAAGCTTGGCGAACTCCAGCGAGCCCAGCGCCTTGAACTGCTCCGGGATCGGCACCCAGGCGAACATGGACGCCTGCGGCACGGGAATGACCCAGCCGGACTTGCCGAAACTGTCGATCAGCGCGTCGCGGCGCTTCTTGTAGGTCTCGCGCATGTCGCGGATGCAGTCCTCCGGCCCGTTCAGCGCTGCGGTCGCCGCCACCTGGATTGGCGTGAAGGCGCCATAGTCCAGATAGCTCTTCACGCGGGCGAGCGCCGCACAGAGCTGCTCGTTGCCGACGGCAAAGCCGATGCGCCAGCCGGCCATCGAAAAGGTCTTCGACATCGAGGTGAACT
>CAZEZD010000460.1:0-2530 GCA_964516115.1 uncultured Hyphomicrobiales bacterium | reverse complement strand
GGCCCGTGCGGGCGGTGGATACGATGACAGCTTCACGCATGGGTCTCTCCTGACGGGGTCCTGAAATGCAAGGGTCAGCCGCGGGGCGGAAGGGTGATGCCCTTCCCCGCCGCGGCCTTCATGGCGAACTTGGCGGTCTGCTCGAAGGCGCCCTGCAGCGCCTTCTGTCCCGCCGGATTCGAGATGTCGTCGAAGCGGGCGGCGATGGCCTCCGGCGTACGCTCGGCCTCGTCGAGCCAGATGCCATCGGTCTCGTAGATGAGGGTGCGGGCGAAGGCCCCTGCGCCGGCGCAGAGGATGGTGCGCGACGGCCCCTTCTCGCTGACGAGGAAGAGTACGCCGGGGGTGATCGACTCGGGCGTCAGCAGCGCCAGTGTCTCCGGCGACATCAGCTCCTCGGTCATGCGGGTGGCCGCCGTCGGCGCCAGCGTGTTGACGCGAATGTCGTTCTTGGCGCCTTCCTGGTGCAGGACATTCATCAGGCCGACCATCGCCGCCTTGGCGGCCCCGTAGTTCGCCTGGCCGAAATTGCCGTAGAGGCCCGAGGACGACGAGGTGAAGACGATGCGGCCGTAGTTCTGCGCCCGCATGATGTCCCACACCGCCTTGGTGCAGTTCACCGTGCCCATCAGATGCACGTCCACCACCGCCTCGAAGTCGGCGAGATCCATCTTGGTGAAGGTCTTGTCGCGCAGGATGCCGGCATTGTTGATGAGGATATCGATGCGGCCGAAGGCGTCCATGGTCTTCGTCACCATGTCCTGGACCTGGGCGAAATCGGCGACATTGGCGCCATGGGCGATGGCCTCGCCGCCTGCCGCCTTGATCTCGGCGACGACCTTCTCGGCAGCCTCCGTCGAACCGCCGGTGCCGTCGCGGGCGCCGCCGAAATCGACGATGACCACCTTGGCGCCGCGCGCGGCGAGCCCCAGGGCATGGGAACGGCCGAGGCCGTTGCCGGCGCCGGTAACGATGGCGACGCGTCCGTCGAAGCGAATGGTCATGCGGATGTCCTCAGTTCGTGTAGGCGAGCGTGACCCAGTCGGCGGCGAGCGCCGGCTTGTCGGCGCCCTCGATCTCGACGGTCACGGAATGGGTCAGCTGGTGCTGCTGCGGCGACTTGGAATCGAGCCCCTTCAGCACGAAACGGCCGCGGATACGCGCCCCGGCCTTCACCGGGCTCATCATGCGCAGGCGGTCGAAGCCGTAGTTGACGCCCATGCTGCGCCCGGCGATCTCCGGCAGCGCGTCATAGGCCATGGCCGAGAGCATGGATACGGTGAGGAAACCGTGGGCGATGGTGCCGCCGAACGGCGTCTCTCTCGCCTTCTCCACATCGATGTGGATGAACTGGTGGTCGTGCGTCAGGTCGGCGAAGGCGTCGATCGCTGACTGCGGAATGTCGATCCATTTCGACACCCCGACCTCCTGGCCGATGCGGCCGCGCAAATCCTCGATCGTCAGTTTCTCTGCCATGCCTGTCCTCGTGTCGGCCCCGTGGCCATCCTGTTCAGAAGCCGCGCGCCAGGGCGACACGGTCGGCGTGGAAGTCGGCGTCGCCGTAGAGCGTCGATGCCACCTGCATCCTCTTCATGAAGAGGCCGATGTCGATGGCGTCCGTCATGCCGATGCCGCCATGCATCTGCACCGCCTCCTGGGCCGCGAGGCGCGCCACCGATGACGCCTTGGCCTTGGCGACGGAGACAGCCAGCGCCGCGCCGGCAGGATCGGCGTCGAGCGCCTGAAGCGCCGAAAGCACGGCTGATCTCGCGATCTCGACCTCGCAGAAGAGATGCGCCGCCCGGTGCTGCAGCGCCTGGAAGGCGCCGATGGTGCGGCCGAACTGCTTGCGCTCGCGGAGGTAGGCCATGGTGCGCGTGAAGCTTTCCTGGGCATTGCCCGAAAGCTCGGCGGCGAGACCCGCCCGGCCTGCTCCGAGCACGATCTCGAGAAGCCCGTGCCCGTCGTCGACCTCGCCAACGACGTCGTCCGCCGTCACCTCGACGCCATCGAAGGTCAGCTCCGCCGCGCCGCGGGAATCCAGCGTCGACAGCCTCTCGGAAGCCAGCCCCTTCGCCCTGGCCTCGACCAGAAACAGGCTGAGGCCTCCGGTCTCGCCCGCGCCACCACCCGTGCGGGCAGCCACGATCACCGCATCGGCGGCCTGGCCGTCCACCACATAGGTCTTGGTGCCGGTGAGGCGGAAACCATTGCCGTGGCGCTCGGCCCGCATGGCCGTGCCGGCCGGATCGTGCCGGCGACCCTCGTCGACGGCCGTAGCGATCACCGCGTCACCCGCGACAATGGCCGGCAGCCAGCGCTGCTTCTGCGCCGGCGAGCCGGCGCGGGCCAGGGCGGTCGCCGCCATCATGGCGGTGGAGAGGAAGGGCGAGGCCGTCAGCGTTCGCCCCATCTCCTCGCAGATGACGCCCGCCCCGACGAAGCCGAAGCCGAGGCCCCCCTGGTCCTCGGGCACCAGCACGCCGGTCCAGCCCATCTCCGCCATGTCGCGCCAGAGGCCGCGGTCGAA
>CAZEZD010000459.1:0-2536 GCA_964516115.1 uncultured Hyphomicrobiales bacterium | reverse complement strand
CGGCATGAAGCAGCGCGTCGGCATCGCCCGGGCTCTCGCCATGGAGCCGAAGAACCTGCTGCTCGACGAGCCCTTCTCGGCCCTCGACGCGCTCACCCGCGCCCATCTGCAGGACTCGGTCATGCAGATCCACGCCACGCTGAAGAACACGATGATCATGATCACCCATGACGTAGACGAGGCTGTGCTGCTGTCCGATCGCATCATTATGATGACCAACGGGCCCTCCGCCACCATCGGCGAGATTCTGGACGTCACCCTGCCGCGGCCGCGCAAGCGGCTCGAACTCGTCACCAACACCACCTACATCAAGGCGCGCGAGGCGGTGCTGAAGTTCCTCTACGAGCGCCACGCCTTCGTCGAAGCCGCCTGACGGGGCGCCATCATGTCCGAACCGCTCGTCGTGATCGGCAATGGCATGGCCACCGCACGGCTCGTCGAGGAGCTCGGCCGGCAGGCGCTCGGACGCTATTCCATCCTCGTCGTCGGGGCCGAACCGCGTCTCGCCTACAACCGCGTCCTGCTCTCCTCGGTCCTCGCCGGCGAGATGGCGCGCGAGGAGACCGAGCTGAAACCCCAGACATGGTGGGAGCGCCAGGGCGTGACGCTGGTCTACGGCCGCAGGGCCACAGGCATCGACCGCGACCGCAAGCAGCTCGTGCTGGAGGACGGCACCCTGCTGCCCTACGCGAGGCTGGTCCTCGCCACCGGCTCAGACCCCATCCGCCTGCCGAAGCCCGGCATGGACCTGCCCGGCGTCGTCACCTTCCGCGACCATGACGATGTCGGCGCCATGCTGGCGGCGGCGGGGCCTGCGACGCGCGCCGTGGTGATCGGCGGCGGGCTGCTCGGCATCGAGGCGGCCTATGGCCTCGCAGCCACCGGCACGCGGGTCACCCTCCTGCATCTGATGGACCGCCTGATGGAGCGCCAGCTCGACGCCGAGGCGGCAAGCCTGCTCAGGGCGGCGCTCGAGGCGCGCGGCATCACCGTCCTGCTCGGCGCCGACACCGCGGCCATCGAGGGCGAGGGCTGCGTCGAGGCGGTGCGCCTCGTCGACGGCCGGGAACTGCCCTGCGACATCGTCGTGTCCGCCGTCGGCATCCGCCCCAATGCGACGCTCGCCCGCGAGGCGGGCCTTCAGGTTGGCCGCGGCATCGTCGTCGACGACCAGCTCGCAACCTCCGATCCCGCCATCCACGCCATCGGCGAATGCGCCGAGCATCGCGGTGTCTGCTACGGCCTCGTCGAGCCGGCCTACCAGCAGGCGGCCGCGCTCGCCCGCCACCTCGCCGGGCGGCCGGCGGCCTATGCGGGAACGGTGCTCGCGACCAATCTCAAGGTGTCCGGCGTGCCGGTCTTCTCCGCCGGCGACTTCCTCGCCGAGCCGGGGACCGAGACCATCGTCTGGCGCGATCCGAGCCTTGGCGCCTACCGCAAGCTGGTGCTGCGCGACGGGGCTCTCGCCGGCGCGGTCCTCTTCGGCGAGACCTCGGACGCCCTCTGGTATCTCGATCTCATCCGTTCCTGCCAACCGCTCGGACCCCTGCGCGATCAGGTTGTCTTCGGCCGGTCGCTGGCCGAGGCGGCCTGACATGGCCATCCACGGCCCGCTGCCCAACCCCGTCGCCACCGCCTGTCCCTATTGCGGTGTCGGCTGCGGCGTCATCGCCAGCGTCGACGCCGGCGGGCAGGTGACGGTTGCCGGCGATCCCGCCCATCCCGCCAACCGTGGCCGGCTCTGCGTCAAGGGCTCGGCGCTCGGCGAGACGGTAGGGCTTGAGAGCCGACTGCTATATCCGATGATGCGCACCCGCTCCGGCGGCATGGAGCGCGCGTCGTGGGAGACGGCGCTCGACGCGGTCGCCGAGGGCTTCGCCCGCACCATCCGCACGCGCGGGCCTGATACGACGGCCTTCTACCTGTCCGGCCAACTCCTCACCGAGGACTACTACGTCGCCAACAAGCTGATGAAGGGCTTCGTGGGGACGGCCAATGTCGATACCAATTCGCGGCTCTGCATGGCCTCTTCGGTTGCCGGCCACCGCCGTGCCTTCGGCTCCGACACGGTGCCCGGCACCTACGAGGACCTCGACGAGGCCGATCTTCTGGTGCTGGTCGGGTCGAACGCGTCCTGGTGCCATCCGATCCTGTGGCAACGCATGGTCGCCAGCCAGACGGCGCGGGGTGCGCGCATCGTCGTCATCGACCCCCGCCGCACGGCCACCGCCGCCGAGGCCGACCTCGTGCTGCAGATCCGGCCCGGCATGGACGGCGCGCTGTTCTCCGGCCTGCTTGTCCACCTCACCGATGGCGGCCATCTCGACCGCGCCTATCTCGACGCCCATACGACCGGCCTCGCCGAGGCCCTGATCCGCGCCCGCGAGATCGCGCCGTCCATCGCCGCCACTGCAGCGGCCACCGGGCTTGCGGCCGACGACGTGGCAAGGCTCTTCGACTGGTTCGCAAGGACCGAAAAGGCGGTGACCCTCTACAGCCAGGGCGTCAACCAGTCGGCGCAGGGCACCGACAAGGT
>CAZEZD010000458.1:0-2536 GCA_964516115.1 uncultured Hyphomicrobiales bacterium | reverse complement strand
CCCAGATGATGCCGAAATAGGCGATGATGCGCTGGATCAGGTACCAGCTCGGCCGGCCGCGCTTGCCGTGCTCGAGGGCCGACAGATAGGCCGCGGAGACGCCGACCGCCTCGGCCATGGCGGTGAGGGTGGCGCCCTTCTCTTCGCGCAAGCTCCGGACGCGTGCGCCGAAGGGCGTCATGCCCGGCGGGCCTCGACGGCGGCGAGGGCCGCCGCGAAGGCGGCCTCGATGTCGAGCGCCGTGGTGTCGAGCACGACCGCATCGGCGGCGACGAGAAGGGGCGCGTCGGCGCGGCCCGAATCGCGGGCGTCGCGGCGCTGGATGTCGGCGAGAACGGCATCGTAGCCGGCGCTGTCGTCCGCCACCTCGCCCCGGCCGACAAGTTCGCGGAAGCGCCGCCGTGCCCGCTCGTCGGGGCTCGCGGTGACGAACAGTTTGGCGGCGGCTTCGGGCGCTATGACGGTGCCGATGTCGCGCCCGTCCAGAACGGCTCCGCCGGCCTGCCCGGCGAAGGCGCGCTGCAGGTCGAGCAGCGCCTTGCGCACCGGACCGTGCGCCGCCACCACCGAGGCAGCCTCCCCCACGTCGCCGGTGCGCAGCTTCTCGGCGTCGAGGTCGTCGAGGTCTAGGTTCTGAGCGATGGCCTCGGCGATGGCGAGATTGTCGAGCGGAAAGCCGCGGTCGAGCATGATCTTCGCCACCCCGCGATAGAGCAGGCCGGTGTCGAGATGCGGCAGGCCGTAGTGGGCGGCGATCCGTCGGGCGAGCGTGCCCTTGCCGGAGGCCGCCGGGCCGTCGATGGCGACGATCATGCGATATCCGCTCCCAGGCCCCGCATCAGGCCGACGAAATCCGGAAAGCTGGTGGCGATGAAGGCGGTGTCGTCGACGGTCATGGGCCGGGCGGTGGCGAGGCCCATGACGAGGAAGCTCATGGCGATGCGGTGGTCCATGTGGGTAGCGACCGTGCCGCCGCCCGGCGTCCTGCCGTTGCCGGCGACGATCAGGTCGTCGCCTTCGATGGTGTGATCGACACCGGCTGCGGCGAGACCGGCCGCCACCGCCGCGAGGCGGTCGGATTCCTTCACCCGGAGTTCGTGCAGGCCGCGCATCCGCGTCGGCCCCTCGGCGAAGGCCGCGGCGACGGCGAGGACGGGATACTCGTCGATCATGGAGGGGGCGCGGTGTGCCGGAACGTCGACGCCCCGGAGCTTCGAGCCGTGGACGCGCAGGTCGGCGATGTCCTCACCCGATTCCACACGAGGGTTCAGGATCTCGATCTCCGCACCCATCTCGATCAGCGTGGTGACGAGGCCGGTGCGCAGCGGGTTCATCATCACGCCGGTCACCGTGACGTCCGAACCGGGCACGATGGCGGCGGCGACGATCGGGAAGGCGGCGGAGGACGGATCGGCGGGAACCACGACGGGAGCGGGCTTCAGCTCCGGCTGTCCCACGAGGTCGATCCGCCGGCCATGCTCGCCATGCGGGGTCGTCGTCACCTGCGCGCCGAAATGGGTCAGCATCCGCTCGGTATGGTCGCGCGTCGCCTCGTTCTCGATGACCGTCGTCACCCCGGGCGCGTTGAGGCCGGCCAGCAGCACGGCGGATTTGACCTGGGCGGAGGCGACCGGGGATTCATAGACGACCGGAACGGCGTCCTTTGGACCCTCGATGGTGATCGGCAGGCGCCCGCCCTCGGCCTGCTCCACCACCCGGACCCCGAAGAGCTCCAGCGGATCGAGGGCGCGGCGCATGGGGCGCTTGCGCAGCGAGGCGTCGCCGTCGAAGGTGGCGCGGATCGGGTGGCAGCCGACGACGCCCATCATCAGCCGGCAGCCGGTGCCCGCATTGCCGAAATCGAGCGGCTCTGTCGGCTGCACCAGGCCGCCGACGCCGACGCCGCGCACCACCCATGCCCCCGGTCCGGTGCGCTCGACCGTCGCACCGAGCTGGCGGCACACCTTCGCCGTGTTCAGCACGTCCTCGCCTTCCAGCAGGCCGCAAATCCGCGTCTCGCCCACGGTGAGGAGACCGAACATCAGCGCGCGATGTGAGATCGACTTGTCGCCGGGGACGGTCAGCGTTCCCGTCAGGGCGGCGCCGCGCCGCGCGGACATCGGGGTTTGGGCTTGTGATGCGCTCAAGGTCAGGGGGTCCCGCTCGGTTCGAAAAGTCTGTCCCGCGCTCTATCCCGCGCCGCAAGCCTCTTGACAAGCAGGGGCTCTGCGTCCAACTGACCCCCCTTCAAGAGAAGTCCGATCTTTATTCAGGGAGTCCGCAGTGGCGAGACCCGAACTCGGCGTGAAGCGCATCTGCCCCACGACCGGCAAGAAGTTCTACGATCTGAACCGCGATCCCATCGTCTCTCCCTATACGGGCGAGGTGCTGCAGCGCGTGCTGTTCGAGCCGGCCCGCCGGGGTTCGTCGGCGGCCGCCAAGGCGGTCCCGCAGGTCGATGAGGTGGATGCCGAGCTCGAAGTGCCGGACGCCGAACTGGTCAGCCTCGAAGAGGCGGACGAGGAAGAGGCGTCTC
>CAZEZD010000457.1:0-2572 GCA_964516115.1 uncultured Hyphomicrobiales bacterium | reverse complement strand
GGCGATCAGCCCGATGCCTGCCGCCGGCCCCGCCTCGCCATGCATCCAGACCGCGGCGCTCGCCGCCTCGAAGGCGGGCATGCCCTGCGCCAGCAGACCGGTCACGATCCCGGCCAGCACATCGCCCGAGCCCGCCGTGGCGAGCCAGGGCGGCGCGTTGGCGGCGATCGCGACGCGCCCGTCCGGCGCGGCCACCACGGTGTCCGGCCCCTTCAGGATCACGACGGCCCCGGACTGCTCGGCCGCCCGGCGGGCCGCGTCGAGCCTGGAGCCTTGCTCCACCGCGCCGAACAGCCGGGAGAATTCGCCGCCGTGCGGCGTCAACACCACCGGCCGGTCGGGCCAGGCGCGGATGCCGGCGAAGAGCGCGTCGGGCGCATCGGCGAAGGCGGTCAGCGCATCGGCGTCCAGGACGGTGGCGGCCCCGCTCGCCAGCGCCTCGGCCACAAGCACCCGCGTCCCCGCGCCGGTGCCCAGCGCCGGCCCGAGGCAGACAGCATTGCGCCGACGGTCGGAAAGGATCGTTGCCAGCCCGGCCACCCCCTCCATGCGCTCGATCATGATGGCGGTGAGATGCGCCGCGTTGACCGCCAGCGCCTCCGGCGGCGAGGCCATGGTCACCAGCCCTGCCCCGGCCCGGAGCGCACCGCGCGCCGCGAGCCGCGCGGCCCCGGTGCGGGTCATCGTGCCGGAGACGACCACGGCATGTCCGCGACGGTATTTGTGGCCCTCGACGCGGGGAAACGGGAAGAGATCACCCCACAATTCCGGCTCGTTGGCGAAGGCCCAGAGGCCGATCGTCTCCAGCACGGACGCCGGAATGCCGATGTCGGCCACCCTGACCGTGCCGCAAAGCAGCCGTCCGGGCAGGAGCAGGTGACCCGGCTTGCGGCGGAAGAAGGTGACGGTCTCGTCCGCCTTGACGGCCAGGCCGCGGATCGCGCCCGTCTCGCCATCAATGCCGGAGGCGATGTCGGCCGCAACGACCCGGCAGCCGGCGGCGTTGACGGCGGCGATCACCGCGGCGTCCTCGCCATCGATGTCACGGGCAAGCCCCGCGCCATAGAGCGCATCGACGACGACGGCCGGCCGGCTCGCGGCCCATTTTTCCAGCGGGACGGGCGCCCGCCCCCAGGCTTCGGCCGCCGCCACCGCATCCCCGGCCCGGTCCTGGGGCGGGCCGGAGGCCGCAACCGTCACGCTGAACCCGCGCTCGCGCAGGACCTTGGCGGCCACATAACCGTCGCCGCCATTGTTGCCAGGCCCGCACAGGACCGCGATGCGCGCGCCGAGCGGGGTCGCGCGCGCCACCGCGTCGGCGATTGCAACGCCCGCGCGATGCATCAGTACGGCGCCCGGCGTTCCCGCCGCGATGGTCAGGCGATCGGCCTCGGCCATGGCGCGCGGCGTCAGAAGGGCGCAGGATTGGCGTGTCATGGCGCTACCTTCGGCAGCGTCCACGCACGGGTCAATCGTTCAGGTTGCCGGTCCGCGCGAATTGTCTGCCTAAGATTAGGGCATGTCGAACCGGAGGACGCCACGGCCGCCGACCGCGACCAGCCGATATGCCTATCGATTGGTCAACATGCCTGTTCTGTGATCATATCTTCGTTCCAGCGCCATGGCGCTCGAAAGACACGGATGGCTTTCCCCTTGCAATTCCAGCAGAATTGCACGCGGCTCACTCTGGCACGCCTTCTGCTAGCCCGCGAAGCGGTCTGGCGACGCGGCCGCCAATGCCGATGACCGGATCACAGGAGCAGGAACGGGATGAAGAAGATCGAGGCGATCATCAAGCCATTCAAGCTCGATGAGGTGAAGGAGGCGCTCCAGGAGGTAGGCCTCCAGGGCATCACCGTCACCGAGGCGAAGGGATTTGGCCGCCAGAAGGGTCACACGGAGCTCTATCGCGGCGCTGAATATGTCGTGGATTTCCTGCCCAAGGTGAAGATCGAGATCGTCATGCCCGACGACATGGTAGAGAAGGCAATCGACGCCATCCGCCGTGCCGCGCAGACCGGACGCATCGGCGACGGCAAGATATTCGTCTCCACCATCGAGGAAGCCATCCGCATCCGCACCGGCGAATCCGGCCTCGACGCGATCTGATCGGAATTCGGCGGGCCTGCCCGCCGCATGCAAACGTGCAAACCAAGAGGAAGCACAATGACGACTGCCAAGGATGTCCTGAAAATGATCAAGGAGAACGACGTGAAGTACGTCGATCTCCGCTTCACCGACCCGCGTGGCAAGTGGCAGCACGTCACCTTCGACATCACCATGATCGACGAGGAGATCTTCGCCGAGGGCACGATGTTCGACGGCTCCTCGATCGCCGGCTGGAAGGCGATCAACGAGTCCGACATGCTCCTCATGCTGGACCCCTCGACCGCGCAGATCGACCCGTTCTTCGCCGAGACCACGATGTCGATCGTCTGCGACATCCTCGAGCCGTCGACCGGCGAGCCCTACAACCGCGATCCGCGCGGCATCGCCAAGAAGGCCGAGGCCTATCTGAAGTCGACCAAGATCGGTGACACCATCTTCGTCGGCCCCGAGGCCGAGTTCTTCG
>CAZEZD010000456.1:0-2573 GCA_964516115.1 uncultured Hyphomicrobiales bacterium | reverse complement strand
ATTCCATGGCGGGTCTGCGACTTCGCGACGATGTCGGCAATCTGGTTAACCGATCATTGAGCCTTCCGCAGCCGGTTTTTCGGCGGGTGACACGCCGATCGCCGACCAGTCCGTCCTCACGGTTGCCAGCATCACCGCGGCTAGCGCCGCGAAGACGACGACCGAGCCGGTAAGAAGCGCGTAGTCCTCGGACCTCAGCACGACGAAAAGCAGGCCATAGGCCGCGGCGAGTTCGGCGGCGACGATCAATCCCTCGCGCAGGCGGCGGAAGACGAGCCCCACATAGAGGGACACGAGGCCGACGATGGCGGCGGACGCCAGGGCATAGGCCGGCACGAAGCCGACATGCTCGGAGAGCGACAGCAGCAACAGGTAGAAGACCGCGAGCGCCGCGCCGACCATCAGGTACTGGATCGGGTGGAAGGCGCGCCGGCCGAGGACCTCGATGAGGAAGACGACGACGAAGGCGGCGCCGATGACGAGGATGCCGTATTTCAGCGCCCTCTCGACCAGCTGGTAGAGATCGACGGGCTGGTAGAAGGTGACGCCCGAGCGCGCCGCAATGAGCCGCTGCAACTGCGCCGGCTCGGCGATGAAGGCCTGGGCCACCGGCCGGGCATAGTGCGGCACGGACCAGCGCGCGCGGAAGCCGTCGGGACCGATCTCGCGTTCGCCCGGCAGATAGGCGCCAAAGAAGCTCGGATGCGCCCAGTTGCCGGCCAGCGCGACAGTGGAGGTGCGCCCGACGGGCACCACGCCAAAGGTGCGCGAGCCCTTCAGGGCGAAGCCGGCGGACACGGCGAAGGGCTGCGTGCCGTCGATGCCGACGAGCGGCGCGGAGAGTAGCGCCAGTTGCCCGCCGAGCGGGCCCGCGCCGGGCTCGAGGGCTGCACCGGCGCCGTTGATCCTGACGATCACCTCCCGCTCGAGGCCGCGCGGATCGGCGACGTGGAAGGCGATGACGGCGTCCTCCCAGACGGGAGCGACCGCTGCGCCGTCGATCCGGGTGACGTCCACCGGCGCGAAGCGCGCCTCGAGGCCGACCTCCCCGCGCCAGACCGGCACGTCGAAGATGCCGCGGCGACGGTGCTCCACCGTGAGATTGCCGGTCTGCTGCATGGTCTCGGGCAGCACGGCGAGCGTGCGGCGAACGGTGCGGAGATTGTCCTGCTCCTGGACGCGCGCGATGTAAGGCAGCAGCAGGATCGGACCGACGATGGCCTGGTCGCCCGCCCAGGACGCCGCGACCTCGCGCATGACCTCGGCGGCACGCTTGGACCGCTCGCCCCTGAGGATCGACAGGGCGATGAGCGGCACGACCATGAGCAGGGTCAGGATGCCGATGACGACGAGCCTCAGGAGGGGGGAACGGACGAGCGAGGCACCCGACGCCATGGGACATCTCCGGTTGACGGAGCGTCAGATCAGCGGCGGGCGGCGGCGGCCGCGCGTTCCAATGCCGGAGCCGCGAAGGATTTTTCGCGGCGGAAGCGTGGCGCGCGGAACGCGCGTCACCCTGCGGCAAGAGCGGCGACAGTTCGTAGTTTGTTCCGAATCGCTCGCAGAGGTGATATCTTTATGTCGTCACAACCTCTGGAGGCCACCATGGCCAAGAATGAGAAGACAGGGAAGTCAGTCGCGTCCGTAGCGTCCAAGCTCCTCAAGGACCCGAAATCCGCAACTCCGTCGCAGATCAAGAAGGTCGCGGCTTCGGCACTCACACAGGCGCCCAACAAGAAGAAGTGAGTGGGCGTCAGACCTGACGCGCCACCATCATCTTCTTGATCTCGGCGATCGCCTTGGCCGGGTTCAGGCCCTTCGGGCAGGCCTTCGAGCAGTTCATGATCGTGTGGCAGCGATAGAGCCGGAACGGGTCCTCAAGATTGTCCAGGCGCTCGCCGGTCGATTCGTCACGCGAGTCGATCAGCCAGCGATAGGCCTGGAGCAGGATCGCCGGCCCGAGATAGCGGTCGCCGTTCCACCAGTAGCTCGGGCAGGAAGTGGAGCAGCAGGCGCAGAGGATGCACTCGTAGAGGCCGTCGAGCTTCTCGCGGTCCTCGCGCGACTGGCGCCATTCCTTCTCGGGCTGGGCGGTCGTCGTCTTCAGCCAGGGCTCGATGGAGGCGTGCTGGGCATAGAAGCGGGTCAGGTCGGGGACGAGGTCCTTGACCACCGGCATGTGCGGCAGCGGATAGACCTTCACCTGGCTGCCCTTCACCTCGTCCATGCCCATGGTGCAGGCGAGGGTGTTGGTGCCGTCGATGTTCATGGCGCAGGAGCCGCAGATGCCCTCGCGGCACGAGCGGCGGAAGGTCAGCGTCGGGTCGACCCTGTTCTTGATCCAGATGAGGCCGTCGAGGACCATCGGGCCGCAATCGTCGCGGTCCACGTAATAGGTATCGATGCGCGGATTGGCGCCGTCGTCAGGGTTCCAGCGATAGATGCGGAACTCGCTGAGCCGGTTGGAGCCGGCCGGCTTCGGCCAAGTCTTTCCCTCGGTGATCTGGGAATTCTTCGGAAGCGTGAACTGAGCCATGTGATGTCTACTTGTCGTGCGGGCCGAGCAAGGCTGG
>CAZEZD010000455.1:0-2576 GCA_964516115.1 uncultured Hyphomicrobiales bacterium | reverse complement strand
CCTTGGCGCGCTGCGCCGGGGCGCCCATGTCGGCCTTGGTGACGACGATGACGTCGGGCAGTTCCATCACGCCCGCCTTCATGAACTGCAGGCTGTCGCCGGAGCCGGGCTGGATGCAGAGCACGACGGTGTCCGCCACCATCGCGACATCCGCCTCAGACTGGCCGATGCCGACGCTCTCGATCAGCACCCGGTCGAAGACGGTGCGCATGATAACCATGGCCGCGACCGTCTGGTCGGAAAGCCCGCCGAGGCGGTCGCGCGCCGCCATGGAGCGGACGAAGACGCCGCGGTCGCCGGGATCGGTGGAGATGCGCGCACGGTCGCCGAGGAGCGCCCCGCCGGTGCGGCGGGAGGAGGGATCGACGGCGATGACGCCGACCGTCTCCCCGGCCCTGCGCCAGCCGGCGACGAGGGCATTGGTGAGGGTGGACTTGCCGACGCCGGGCGGGCCGGTGAGGCCGAGCGTCGCGCCGCGTGCATCGCGGCAGGCCTCGTCGAGGAAACAGGCCAGAGCTTCGGTGCCGGCTTCCGTCTCGATCGCCGCCAGCGCTGCGGCAAGCGCGCGCTTGCCGCCGGCCCTGACCTCGACGATCGAGGACGGCGTCACGCCTGCCCCGCCGCCGCCTTGCCGAGAGCGGCCTGCGCCGCCGCAAGCCGCGCGATCGGCACGCGGAAGGGCGAGCAGGAGACGTAGTCGAGGCCGACCTTCTCGCAGAAGTGGATCGAGGCGGGGTCGCCGCCATGCTCGCCGCAGATGCCGAGCTTGATGTCGGGCCGCGTCCTGCGGCCGCGCTCGGCGGCAATCTGGACGAGTTCGCCGACGCCCTCCTGGTCGAGCGTCACGAAGGGGTCGACCTCGATGATGCCCTTGGCGAGATAGGGGTTGAGGAAGCTCGCGGCGTCGTCGCGGGAGATGCCGAAGGTCGTCTGCGTCAGGTCGTTGGTGCCGAAGGAGAAAAACTCGGCGGTCTCGGCGATGCGGCCGGCCTGCAGCGCGGCGCGTGGCAGTTCGATCATCGTGCCGACGATGTAGTCGAGGCTCGCGCCCGTCTCCTTGATGACGGCATCGGCCATGGCGACGATGCGCGCCTTGACGAGGTCGAACTCGGCCTTGGTGGCGACCAGCGGCACCATGACCTCTGGAACGACGGGCCTGCCGCTCTTCTGCGCCGCCTGCACGGCGGCCTCGAAGATGGCGCGGGCCTGCATCTCGGCGATCTCGGGGTAAGCGACGGCAAGGCGACAGCCGCGGAAGCCGAGCATCGGGTTGAACTCGTGCAGTTCCTCGGCGCGGGCCTTCAGCTTCTTGGGGTCGGCGCCCATGGCGGCGGCGACCTCGGCGATCTCGGCGTCGGTATGCGGCAGGAACTCGTGCAGCGGCGGATCGAGCAGGCGGATGGTGACCGGCAGTCCCGCCATGATCTCGAACAGCTCGACAAAGTCCGAACGCTGCATCGGCAGCAGCTTGGCGAGGGCTGCGCGGCGGCCCTTCTCGTCGTCGGCGAGGATCATCTCGCGCACGGCGACGATGCGGTCCTCGTCGAAGAACATGTGCTCGGTGCGGCAGAGGCCGATGCCCTCGGCGCCGAACGTCACGGCGACGCGCGCATCCGCCGGCGTCTCGGCATTGGTACGAACCTTGAGGCGGCGGACGGCGTCGGCCCAGCCCATCAGGGTGGCGAACTCGCCCGACAGTTCCGGCTGCAGCATCGGCACCTCGCCGAGCAGGACCTGCCCCGTCGAACCGTCGATGGTGACGACGTCGCCCTTCTTCAGCACCTTGCCGGCGATCGACATGGTCTGCGCGGCGTAGTCGACGCGCAGCGAACCGGCGCCGGAGACGCAGGGCTTGCCCATGCCGCGGGCGACGACCGCCGCGTGGCTGGTCATGCCGCCGCGGGTGGTCAGGATGCCCTCGGCGGCGTGCATGCCGTGAATGTCCTCCGGGCTCGTCTCGACGCGCACCAGAATGACCTTGTGACCGGCCGCCTTCATGGCCTCGGCCTCGTCGGAGGAGAAGACGATCTCGCCCTGTGCGGCGCCCGGCGAGGCGGGCAGGCCGGTGGCGAGCACGCGGCGCTCGGCCTTGGGGTCGATGGTCGGGTGCAGGAGCTGGTCGAGCGAGGAAGGCTCGACGCGGGAGACGGCCTCCTCGCGGGTCAGGACGCCTTCATTGGCGAGTTCCACGGCGATCCTGAGGCTCGCCTTCGCCGTGCGCTTGCCGTTGCGGGTCTGCAGCATCCACAGCTTGCCGCGCTCGACGGTGAACTCGAGGTCCTGCATGTCGCGGTAGTGCTTCTCCAGCGTCGCAGCGACCTCGATGAACTGCCGGTAGACCTCGGGCAGCGCCGTCTCCATGGACGGCTTGTCCGAGCCGGCGCCGATGCGGGCGGCTTCCGTTATGTTCTGTGGCGTGCGGATGCCGGCGACCACGTCCTCGCCCTGGGCGTTGATCAGGAACTCGCCGTAGAGCTCCTTTGCGCCGGTGGAGGGGTTGCGGGTGAAGGCGACGCCGGTGGCCGAGGTCTCGCCCATGTTGCCGAAGACCATGGCCTGGACGTTGACCGCCGTGC
>CAZEZD010000454.1:0-2584 GCA_964516115.1 uncultured Hyphomicrobiales bacterium | reverse complement strand
GATCGGCAGGATCAGCGTCTTCTGGTTGGGCGACAGGGCAAGGCCCTCCAGCGCCTTCAGGTATTTCTCGGCAATGAAGTAGTTGACCGAGAGGGCATTGCCGCCCGCGATCGCCGCCGAGAGCATCTCGGTCGCCTTGGCCTCGGCTTCGGCCTGCCGCTCGCGCGCCTCGGCGTCGCGGAAGGCGGCTTCCTTGCGGCCCTCGGCCTCGAGTATCTGCGACTGCTTCTCGCCCTCCGCCCGCAGGATCTCGGACTGACGCTGTCCCTCGGCCTCCAGGATCACCGCGCGCTTCTCGCGCTCGGCCTTCATCTGCCGGCCCATGGCAGCGACGAGATCGGCCGGGGGCGCGATGTCCTTGATCTCGATGCGGTTGACCTTGATGCCCCACGGCGCGGCCGCCTGGTCGACGACGCGCAGCAGGCTCTCGTTGATCGTGTCGCGGTTGGACAGCAGTGCGTCGAGGTCCATCGACCCCATGACGGTGCGGATATTGGTCATGGCGAGGTTCATCAGCGACTGGTCGAGCCGCGTGATCTCGTAGGACGAGCGGGCCGCGTCAAGCACCTGGAAGAACAGGACGCCGTCCACGGTGACCTTGGCGTTGTCCTTGGTGATGACCTCCTGGCTGGGAACGTCGAGCATCTGCTCCATCACGTTCACCTTGTGGCCGACGCGGTCGATGAACGGCACGATCAGCTTCAGGCCCGGGTCGAGCGTCCGCGTGTAGCGGCCGAACCGCTCGACGGTCCAGTGATAGCCCTGCGGAACCGTCTTGATCCCCGCGAACAGGAACAGGATGACCACGATGACGATGCCGATGAGGGCGATGTCGCTGCCGGCGAATGGGAACATGATCTCTCTCCGTTGCGGTCGCCACAGCCTAGGCCGACGACGGTCCGGGCTCAATGGCGGTGCAACCGGACCATGGCCTTATTGCGTGGTGATGGCGTGAGGACCCGGAAACGTTTCGCGACGCTCTCTGGAATGAGAATTCTTTGCAACTGGCTTGACAGATGCCTTCGCGGCCCCCACCTTGTTGCAAATGACTTGCAAATGCGCATCCCATCCCGATCCGTCACCCAGGCAAAGATGATGTCCCCCCGTCTGTCGCGCCGCAGTCTCCTCGCCGCCGCCACCACGCTGGCGCTTCCTGCTCCGATCCTCGCCCAGACGCCGCGCCGGCTGCGCGTCGTCACCACCACCGCCATGCTGGCCGACACCGTCCGCATGCTTGCGGGCGAGCAGGTCTCGGCGGAGGCCCTGATGGGTGAGGGCGTCGACCCGCACCTCTACCGCCCGACCCGGTCCGACATCGTCAAGCTGACCCAGGCCGACCTCGTCATCGCCCATGGCCTCGGCCTCGAGGCGCAGTTCCGCGAGACCTTCCTGCAACTGGCGCGCCGCCGCGCTCCTGTTCTCGCCGCCGAGGCCATCGCGAAGGACCAGTTGCTCAAGGACGCCGAGGTCGCCGACAAGCCCGATCCCCATGTCTGGATGGACCCGAGGCTCTGGACCGTCGTCGTGCGCGCCGTGTCCGGCGCACTGGTCGCGGCCAGCGTGCCGGGTCAGCCGCCCATCACCCCCGACCTCGAGCCGGTCGTCGCCAAGATGAACGCGCTCGGCGCCTATGCCGGCCAGGTGCTGTCCTCCGTGGCAGCCGAGCGGCGCGTCCTCGTCACCGCCCACGACGCCTTCGGCTATCTCGCCCGCGCCTATGGCTTCGAGGTCCACGGCATCCAGGGCCTGTCGACGGAAAGCGAGGCCGGGCTGAAGGCGATCGAGGCGACGGTCGATCTCGTCGTCAATCGCAAGCTCCCCGCGATCTTTGTGGAGAGTTCGGTGTCCGATCGCAACGTGCGCGCCGTCATCGAGGGCGCCGCCCGCCGCGGCCACCGTGTGGTCGTCGGGGCCGAGCTCTTCTCCGACGCCATGGGCAAGCCCGGCACCTATGAAGGCACCTATGTCGGCATGATCGACCACAATGTCACGGCCATCGCCCGGGCCCTCGGCGGAACGGCACCCGAAAAGGGCATGACGGGCCGTCTCGGCCTGACGGGCTGAGGCGTGGACATGCTCGCGCGTACGCCCCCCGAAACGCTTGCCGGCACCACCGGCCTGCTGGCTGTCGAGAATCTCTCCGTCAGCTATCGCGGCGTTCCCGCACTCGTCGACGTGACCTGGACGGCGCCGGCCACCGGCCTCACGGCCATCGTCGGCCCGAATGGCGCCGGCAAGTCGACGCTGATCAAGGCCATTCTCGGCCTCGTTCCCTCCACCGGCCGCATCACAATCGGCGGCCGGCCGTTCGACGACGCCCGCGACGCCACCGCCTATGTGCCGCAGCGCGCCTCCGTCGACTGGGACTTTCCCGCCAGCGCCCTCGACGTCGTGCTGCAGGGCATGGTGCGGGAGCCCGGATGGTTCCGCGGCTACGGCCGCGCCCGCCGCGACCGGGCGCTCGCGCTTCTCGACCGCGTCGGCCTCGCCGATCTCGCCGGACGGCAGATCGGTCAGATGTCGGGTGGCCAGCAGCAGCGGGTCTTTCTCGCCCGCGGCCTTGCCCGCAACGCCCGCATCCTCT
>CAZEZD010000453.1:0-2592 GCA_964516115.1 uncultured Hyphomicrobiales bacterium | reverse complement strand
ATTGATCGCCGTAGTTGGCTGAGCGCTTCGTATCCGAATTAGCCGGTTTGCGATTAGCCGGCTGCTGATTACTCGCAGTCATTTTTCGGCGCTCATATTCTGTTTGGCGATCAGCACGGCCACGGGCAGCCACATGCCGACCGGCGGATCGTGCGGATGATGCGGGTAGTCGTGCCGTTTCGGGCCGAGGAAGGTGCCCACGGCGAAGCGGACGGAATAGGCGACGGAGAAGACCGCGGCGAGGGTCGCGAGCGCCGGAAAGAGGAAGGGCAGGCCGGCATAGGTCGTATGGGCCGCCTCTTCGAGCATCATCTCCTTCGACAGGAAGCCGTTGAACAGCGGCACGCCGGCCATGGACGCCGCGGCGAGGAGCGCCAGCGTGCCGGTGATCGGCATCAGGACGAGAAGACCGCCGAGGCGCCGGATGTCGCGGGTGCCTGTCTCGTGATCGACGATGCCCGCGCTCATGAAGAGGGCGGCCTTGAAGGTGGCGTGATTGATGATGTGAAACACCGCAGCCATGGCGGCCATGGGCGTGCCGAGGCCGAGCAGCATGGTCATGAGGCCGAGATGGCTGACGGTGGAGAAGGCGAGCAGGCCCTTCAGATCATCCTTGAACAGGGCGATCACCGCCGCGATCAGCATGGTGGCGAGCCCGACCGGCGCGACGATGAGGAACCATATCTCCGTACCGGCCAGCACCGGCCACAGCCGCGCCAGCAGGAAGACGCCGGCCTTCACCATGGTCGCCGAGTGGAGATAGGCCGAGACCGGGGTGGGTGCCGCCATGGCGTGCGGCAGCCAGAAGTGGAAGGGAAACTGCGCCGACTTGGTGAAGGCGCCGAGCAGGACCAGGAGCAGCGCCGGCAGGTAGAGTGGCGAGGCGCGCACGATCTCGCCGCGGGCGAGGATGTCGGTGAGCTGATAGGAGCCCGCAGCCTCGGCCAGCAGCAGGAGACCTGCGATCAGCGCCAGTCCGCCGCCGCCGGTGACGACCAGCGCCATGCGCGCACCCTGCCGGGCTTCGGCGCTCTTCTGCCAGAAGCCAATGAGCAGGAACGAGGTCAGGCTGGTCAGTTCCCAGAAGACGAGTAGCAGAATGACATTGTCGGACAGCACCACGCCGACCATCGCCCCCTGGAACAGGAGGAGATAGGCGAAGAACCGGCCCATGGGATCCTCGCGCGACAGGTAGTAGCGCGCATAGACGATGACCAGGAGGCCGATGGTGAGGATCATCGCCGCGAAGAAAAAGCCAAGCCCGTCCGCGAAGACCGAGAGCGACAGTCCGATCCCGGGAACCCAGGGCACGCTCGCCTTCGGCACCTGTCCGGAGAACACCTCCGGCGCATGGGACAGGAGGAGGACGAGGGCCAGCAGCGTGACCGATCCCGTCGCCGCGGCACAGGTGTTGCGACCCGATCGGATCAGCAGCGGCGGAAGGAGTGCTCCCAGAAACGGCAGCAGGACTACGAGCAGCAATGTCATGCGTCAGTCGCCTCGGCGGACCTGATGGCTGTCGGGAGGCGGCCCTGCGGCTGCGCGGAAGAGGGTTTCATCTGGACGAAGGTGAAGCAAGACAAGGGAATTCGCGGTCCGCATGATTGACGAGATGGCTCGGTCAAGAAATGACCTCCTTTGGCCCGCACTGTCCAGAGGTCAACTCGCCAACCAGCCGGCGCCCTCTGTCATCGCCGCGACAGGGCGCGACGGATAAGGGCTCGCAAGGCCGTCCGCGGAATCCGGCGCGGCACCCCGACTACGGGCGCGGGTCATCCAGCGGAATGTGACATCCTGTCCTGCGACAACGCGGCCGCAGCGGGTAGTCGATGCCGCGACGCGTCCCGCACTATCGAGAGTTTCGCTGTACCAGCATCGCTCTCGCCTTCTTCTCCAGTTCCAGCACCAGGAGAGTGAGGACGCCGGCTCCGATCACCAGAATCCCATCCATCAGCGCGACGGGTCGTGTCTGGAACAGGATCTGCAGCGGCGGCGCATAGGTGAAGCAGAACTGCGCGACGACGGTCAGTCCGACGCCCGCGAGCACGGCCTTCGTGCCGAGAACGCCCCGCCAGGTCAGCGACGGACCGTGCACGTATCGCACGCTGAACAGGTAGACGATCTCCATCACGACGATGGTGTTGACGACGATGGTCCGCGACTCCTCGATCGGCAGTCCGCGCTGCTCCGCCCGGAAGAACATGGCGAAGGCGACGAGGGAGAACAGCGACGACGCGAAGACGATGCGCCAGACGAGTTCGCCCGACAGAAGCGGGGCGTCACGTCGCCGCGGCGGACGCTCCATGCTGCCCGGCTCCGCCGGCTCGAAGGCAAGCGTCAGGCCGAGGGCGACTGCGGTGACCATGTTGACCCACAGGATCTGCACCGCCGTCATCGGCAGCGTCCATCCCAGGGCGATCGCCCCGAGAATGATCATCGCCTCGCCGCCATTCGTGGGCAGCGTCCAGCCGATGACCTTGCGCAGATTGTCGTAGACCGTCCTGCCCTCTTTGACCGCGGCGACGATGGACGCGAAATTGTCGTCGGCGAGCACGATCTCGGCCGCCTGCTTGGCGGCTTCGGTGCCCTTCT
>CAZEZD010000452.1:0-2595 GCA_964516115.1 uncultured Hyphomicrobiales bacterium | reverse complement strand
CCGTGCACCAGTAGATGTCGCCGTCCTTGTAGTCGAAGACGTACTGGTGGGTCATGGAGGCGTAGACGAGATAGCCGCCGGTGGTGTGCAGCACGCCCTTCGGCTTGCCGGTCGAACCCGAGGTGTAGAGGATGAACAGCGGATCCTCGGCGTTCATCGGCTCCGGCGCACACTCGTCGGGCACACCCGCCGCGAGGTCCGCATAATAGTGGTCGCGGCCATCCTTCATCGCGACCGTCGAGCCGGTGCGCTTCACCACGATGACGCTCTTCACGACGCCCGGCGCCTTGTCGCAGGCGGCGTCGACATTGACCTTCAGGGGCACCTTGCGGCCGCCGCGCAGGCCCTCGTCCGCCGTGATGACCACCGCCGTGTCGGCGTCCTCGATGCGGCCGGCGAGGCTGTCCGGCGAGAAGCCGCCGAAGACGATGGAATGGACGGCGCCGACGCGGGCGCAGGCGAGCATCGCATAGGCGGCCTCGGGGATCATCGGCAGGTAGAGCGTGACCCGGTCGCCCCTCTTCACGCCCTGGTTCTTGAGCACGTTGGCCCATTTCATCACCTCGGCATGGAGCTGCCGGTAGGTGATCTTCGCATCATCCTTCGGGTCGTCGCCCTCCCAGATGATCGCCACCTGATCGCCGCGCTTGGCCAGATGCCGGTCGACGCAGTTGTATGAGACATTGGTCGTGCCGTCCTCGAACCAGCGGATCGACACGTTGTGCGGGTCATAGGAGGTGTTCTTCACCCTGGTGTAGGGCTTCATCCAGTCGATGCGCTTGCCGTGCTCGCCCCAGAAGGCTTCCGGCGAGGTCACCGAAGCCTCGTACATGGCCTTGTACTTGGCCTCGTCGACATAGGCGCGCGACGCCCAGTCGGCGGTGACGGGATAGAGCTTTTCCGACATGGCGGTCCCTCTCGATGGTCGCCGCCCGTCCACGATACCGGGTAGCGATGCCGTTTCCCCATGGGGCAGCCCGTTCGACCGGGCGCCTCCCGTATTCAGCCGCGACCATACGTCGGCGCGGCGCACCGGCTCAAGAGCGGCCTGTCTCACACTTTGGTCGCTCGCATCGCGCGCAACCGGCTTGGCGCTTCGGCCGACTTGCCCCCGTCGCGGCAGGCGTCAAAGCTGACCGCCCCTGCCAATGCCGCGGATTCCTTGCCCATGACCAGCGCCCTCGACACCCTCCTCGCGCGATCGGCCGCCCGCGGCGACGTTCCCGGCGTGGTCGCCATGGTCGCAAACCGCGACGGCGTTCTCTACGAGGGTGCCTTCGGCGTCCGCCGCCTCGGTGAGGCCGAGCCGATGACCGCGGACACGGTCGCGTGGATCGCCTCGATGACCAAGGCAATCACGACGGCCGCGCTGCTGCAGCTCGTCGAGGAGGGCAAGGTTGCGCTCGACGCGCCCGCCGAGACCTACGCCCCCGGGATCGGCACGGCGCAGCTGCTGTACGACTTCGACGCCGAGGGGCGGCCATTGACGCGCCCGCCGGCGCGGCCCGTCACCGTCCGCCACCTCCTCACCCACACCTCCGGCTACTCCTACGACTTCGCCTCCTCGGCCATCCGCAAATACATGAAAGCGACGGGCCTGCCGGCGACCAATTCGGGCCTCCTCGCCTCCCTTGGCGCCCCGCTGATCGCCGAGCCCGGCGAGGCCTTCATCTACGGCATCTCCACGGACTGGGCTGGCCGCATCGTCGAGACGGTGACCGGCAAGCCGCTGGAGGCCGTGTTCCGGGAGCGCATCTTCACGCCCCTCGGCATGACGGATTCGATGTTCCGCCTCGGGCCGGACCAGCACGCCCGCCGCGCTACGGTGCACGGCGTCAAGGAGGACGGCACCTATGTGCCGACCGACATGGTGGTGGTGCAGGAACCGGAATTCGCCTCCGGCGGCGGCGGGATGTATGCGACCGCCGGCGACTATCTCACCTTCCTGCGCATGATCCTGGGCGACGGCGCGCTGGGCGGCGCGCGCATCCTGGGGTCCGCCAGCATTTCCGGCCTGATGACCGACCAGATCCCTCAACTGAGCGTGCCGGCGCTCGGCCTGATGTCGCCCATGGGCCTGCGCAGCGCCGATTTCTTCCGCGGCAAACCGACCGGCTGGACCCTCGGCTTCCAGATGAACCGCGAGCCGACGGAAGAGGGCCGTTCCGCCGGCGCCCTGTCATGGGGAGGCTTTGCCAACACCTTCTACTGGATCGACCCTGCGAAGGGCATCGCCGGTGTCTTCCTCACCCAGATCGTGCCCTTCTTCGACCCGCGCGCGGTGAAGCTGTTCCGCGAGTTCGAGGCGGAGGTCTATCGCTCGCTGGCGTGAGCCGGACCGGGAGCAGCGCTACTCTGCCGCCTTCGGCAGCTCGACGCCCGCTTCCCTCAGCACCTCGGCGGTGTCCTGCCCGAGCTTCGGCGGGGCAAGGCGGGTGGAGGCCGGCGAAGCCGCGTAGTTCACCGGGTGCTTCATGTCGACCCAGGTGTAGCCGTCCGGATGGGCGTGCTTGCGGAAGAAGCCGACCGCCTTCAGGTGCGGGTCGTCCATCAGGTCCTCGAAGCGGTTGATCGGCGCGAAGGGGATGGCCTTCT
>CAZEZD010000451.1:0-2598 GCA_964516115.1 uncultured Hyphomicrobiales bacterium | reverse complement strand
AGTCTCGGGACGCCGTCGGTCAGAAGCGCGTGCCGCCCGAGAAGCGGAAGGCCTGCGTCTGGTCACCCTTCGCCTTGGACAGGACGAAGGAATAGTCGAAGCGGATCGGGCCGAAGGGCGAGTTCCACAAGAGGCCGACGCCGACCGAGGAGCGGATCTTGTGGGCGTCGGAGCCCTGGAGATCGACCAACAGCGGACCCCCGGCGGGTGCAGGGCTAAACGACGTAATCGAGTTGTAGCCCCAGACCGAGCCCGCATCCGCATAGAGAGCGCCCCTCATGCCGAAATCCTTCGGAAGGAAGGTGATCGGGAAGGTCACCTCCGCCGAGGCGCCCCAGTACATGGTGCCGCCAACTGCGTCGGCGGCGCGAACCAGACCGATACCCTTTGCAGCCTCTGCGATCGCGAAGTCACGCGGACCGATACCAGCCGTCTGGAAGCCGCGGACGAGCTCCGGACCCATGAAGAACTGGTCGACCGAGTCGAGCTTGCCGCCGAGGCCCATGATGTGACCGCCCTGGACGCGCAGCATGGCGATCCAGTCGTTGGTCAGGTCGTGGTAGTAGCGGGCGTCGCCCGTGGTGCGGATGAAGCGGGCATTGCCGCCGGCGCCGGCGATGTCCTGCCGCAGTTCGGCATAGAGACCCTGGCTTGGATTGTTGGCGCGGTCGAGGTTCGAATAGACCAGCGAATAGCCGAACATCGAGATGAAGCGCGTCCTTCCATTGATCGCGCGCAGTGCGGCAGAAGCTTCACCATCATGAAGGCACGAATACCGAGTCCCGGTATTCACAGGTGTCGGAGCGCCCGACGCATCCACATACAACTGCTGGGTTGTATTGATGACACCAGTCGGGGGAGGTGCACCGTCCGCACGATCGATAATCTGGCCATCGGCCATCGTATATCGCGTGAGACCATCTGTGTACGTATTGTAGCAGTTCACCTGATCGTCGCGGATCGAGATGCGCTGCGACACGGCGCTGTAACGCAGCTGCAGGGCGAATTGCTCGGTGATCGGAACGCCGAGACGCAGCGTGCCGCCATAGGAGGTCGACTCGAAGGGCTGATAGGTCGCCCGGCTGGTGTGGCGGTAGAACAGGTCGAAGCCACCCGACAGACGGTAGTCCATCAGGAAGGGCTCGGTGAATGAGAAATTGATGCCGCGCGAACGCTGGCCGAACATGCCGCCGAGACGGACGAACTGGCCACGACCGAGGAAGTTGCGCTCCTCCACCGAGGCCTCGGCGATGAAGCCGTCCGCGGTGGAAAAGCCGCCGGCGATCGAGAAGGCGCCGGTCGGCTGGTCCTGAACCTCGACATTGACGATGACGCGGTCAGCCGCCGAGCCCGGCTCGGTGGTGATCTTCACTTCCTTGAAGAAGCCGAGGTTCTTCAGGCGGCGCTCGGCGCGGTCGACCAGAACGCGGTTGTAGGCATCGCCCTCAGCCATGTCGAACTCGCGGCGGATGACGCGATCCTGGGTGCGGGTGTTGCCGCGCACGTTGATGCGCTCGACATAGACTCGCGGGCCTTCCTCGACGACATAGACGAGGTTGACGGTCAGCGTCGAGGGATCGCGCTCGCCGCGCGGCCGGACGGCAGCGAAGGCGTAGCCGCGGCGGGCGACCTCGAGGGTCACGTCCTCAAGTGACTTGTCGACCAGCTCGACGTTATAGACCGAGCCCGACCGGGTCTTCAGCGCGCCACGCAGGGTCGCCGCATCGACGTCGCGGATGTTCGACTGAATATCGACAGTGCCGATCCGATACTGCGGACCTTCCTCGATCTCGATGTTGATCACGAAGGTGTTGGCGGCCTGATCGAAGTCGGCGCGCGCCGACAGGATGCGCATGTCGACATAGCCGGCGCGCAGGTAGAGGCGGCGGATGGCCTCCTGGTCGGCATTGAGGCGATCGGCGTCATAGACGTCGTTCGACTTGATCCACGAGAGGATGCCCGACTCGGCCGTCGACATCACGTCGAGCAGACGCTGCCGGCCGAAGGCGTTGTTGCCGATGAAATTGATTGAGCGGACGCCGGCCTTCTTGCCCTCGTTAATCTCGAAGATGAGGTCGATGCGGCCGTTCGGCTGCTCGATGGTCTTCGGAACGATCTCGACCTCGTAGCGGCCGGTGCGGCGATAGACGTCATAGAGACGCTGGGTATCGGACTGGACGGTGGCCCGGGAGAAGGTGCCGCGGGCCCGTGATTCGATCTCGCCCTGGAGCTGCTCGGTCTTCAGGCGGCGGTTGCCCTCGAAGGCCACGCGGTTGATGACCTCGTTTTCGGCAACCTGGACGACGAGCCGGCCGCCCTGGCGGCTGACGCGCACGTCGCGGAACAGGCCGGTGGCGTACATCGCCTTGATCGCCTCGTCGACGCGGGCGGCCGTCAGCGGCTCACCTGGCGCGGTCGAGAAGTAGGAGCGGACCGTGTCGGCCTCGATCCTGCGGTTGCCCTGCACGACGATCGACGACGCCGACTGCGCGTTGACCTGGGTCGAGAGACCGATACCCGCGGTCGTGGCCATCACCACGCCAACTGCGGTCATCGTCCCTGCGATCACGACCGTTCGGACCGTCCGAGCGAAAGAAG
>CAZEZD010000450.1:0-2600 GCA_964516115.1 uncultured Hyphomicrobiales bacterium | reverse complement strand
TGCCCTTCCGCGGCGAGGTGTTCCGCTTCGGCGGCCTCGTCATCTCGGCCGAGCATATCGTCATCATCGCCGTGACGGTGGTGCTCTGCGCCCTGCTCGCCGCCCTGTTCCGCTACACCAAGATCGGCATCGCCATGCAGGCCATGAGCCAGAACCAGCTGGCGGCCTACTACATGGGTATTCCGGTGAAGCGGCTCTCCAGCCTCATCTGGGCCATCTCGGCGGCGGTCGCGGCCATTGCTGGCATCCTCCTCGCGCCGCTCACCTTCATCCACGCCAATATGGGCTTCATCGGCATCAAGGCCTTCCCCGCGGCGGTGATCGGCGGGTTCACCTCGCTCCCCGGCGCTATCGTCGGCGGATTGATCATCGGCGTCGTGGAGCAGCTCGCCGGCTTCTACCTGATGGAGGGCTTCAAGGACGCCGCCCCCTTCCTCGTCGTCCTTGCGATGCTCGTGCTCAAGCCGAACGGCCTGTTCGGCGAGCGTCTGGCCAAGAAGGTCTGAGGCCATGCGGTTCATCTTCAAGACCCGCTATGAGCAGGACATCGAGCTCGTCCAGCATGGTGGCCAGGTCTTCTGGTACGGCCTCCTGATGGCGATGCTGCTCATCGCTCCGATGCTGGTCTCGCCCTATGTGCTGACGCAGCTCTCCCAGGTCTGCATCTACGCCATCGTCGCGCTCGGCCTGATGCTGCTCGCCGGCTTCACCGGCCAGCTTTCGCTCGGCCATGCCGCCTTCATGGCGGTCGGCGCCTATACGCAAGGGGTACTGGTGACGGCGGGCGTGCCGTTCTTCGTGGCAATCCTCGCCGCCGGCGCATTCGCGGCGGTCGTCGGCATCATCGTCGGCCTGCCGGCCCTCAGGGTGAAGGGGCTCTATCTCGGCATCGCCACCCTCGCCTTCGGCACGATCATCGAGGAAATCATCGCCCGCGCCGAGCCGGTCACCGGCGGCAATGCCGGCCTGATGGTGCCGCCGGTGAGCCTGTTCGGCTGGCGCTTCGCCGACGGGCCGAGCTTCTACTATCTCTGTCTCGCCTTCGCCGTTGCGGCAACGCTGATCATTATCAACCTGCTGCGTTCGCCGACCGGGCGCGCCTTCGTCGCCATCCGCGATTCGGAGATCTCGGCCCAGTCGATGGGCGTCAACCTCGCCTTCTACAAGACGCTGTCCTTCGCCATCTCGGCGGCATTTGCCGGCGTCGCCGGCGGGCTTTACGCCCACAACATCCGCTTCCTGTCGCCCGACCAGTTCACCGTGGTGCAGTCGATCGAGCTCGTCATGATGGTGGTGATCGGCGGCCTCGGTTCGGTCCACGGCGCCATCTACGGGGCGGCCTTCCTCATCGCGTTGCCGCAGGCGATCAACGCCGTGAAGCCCTTGCTGCCGGCCTTCCTCTCCGAAGCCACCGGCCTGCAGCCGACCGTGTTCGGCGCCGTGCTGATCCTCGTGGTCCTGTTCGAGCCGCTCGGCATCTACGGCGCCTGGCTGAAGACGCGGACCTATTTCGACCTCTTCCCCTTCTACCGGAAAGGCATGTTCCGCCGGCAGAAGGCCTTCCAGAAATCGGACCGGCTGAAATGAGCGCCCCCTTCTTCCAGGCCGACGCCATCTCCGTGCAGTTCGGCGGCCTCAAGGCCGTCGACGGGGTGAGCTTCGCTGTCGACAAGGGCGAGGTCTTCACCATCATCGGCCCCAACGGCGCGGGAAAGACCACCGTCTTCAACATCATCAGCCGCATCTACAATCCGACCGCCGGGCGCGTTCTGCTGGAGGGCGAGGAGATCACGCGGCTGCCGGCGCACCGCGTCGCCGGCCTCGGCATCGCCCGCACCTTCCAGAACATCGAGCTGTTCGAGCACGCCACCGTCCTGCAGAACCTTCTGATCGGCGCCCATGTGCACCGCACGACGAACCCCTTCGCCGAGGCGCTGTTCCTGCCCTCGGTGAAGCGCGCGGAGGTGGCGTTGCGCGAGAAGGTGGAGGAGGTGATTGACCTCCTCGACCTTGCCGTCCACCGCGACGCGACCGTTGCCGGCCTGCCCTATGGTGCCCGCAAGGTGGTCGAACTCGGCCGGGCGCTTTGCACCCGTCCAAAGCTTCTCCTGCTCGACGAACCCTCCTCCGGTCTCAATGTCGAGGAGACCGAGGACATGGCCTTCTGGATCGAGGACATCAGCCGCGACCTCGGCGTCACCGTCATCATGGTCGAGCACGACATGACCCTTGTCTCCCGCGTCTCGGACCGGGTCATGGCGATGAACCAGGGCCGCGTTCTCGCCATGGGGTCGGCCGCCGAGGTGCAGCGCCACCCGGCCGTGGTCGAGGCCTATATCGGCACGCCGGCAGAGGCGACCGAGACGGTCGAAAGGGCCGCCTCATGAGCGACGCGATCCTCACCCTCGCCAATGTGGAAGCGGCCTACGGGGCGGTGAAGGCCATCCGCGGCGTGTCGCTCGCCGTGCCGAAGGGCTCCATCGTCACCGTGCTGGGAGCCAACGGCGCCGGCAAATCAACGATCCTCAAGACCATCTCGGGGATACTCGACCCGCAGAAGGGGTCGATCGTCTTCAAGGGCGAGAACATCGAGCGGCGCG
>CAZEZD010000449.1:0-2601 GCA_964516115.1 uncultured Hyphomicrobiales bacterium | reverse complement strand
CCTTGCCCTCGACATGGATGCGGAAATTGTCCACCGCCGCCAGCATCGGGCCGGGGCGGATGGCGAACTGCCCGACCGGCAGGCCCGGCGCATTGTGCATGCCATAGACCTCCTGGATGCCGAAGCGCTCCATCATGCCGTCGAGCACCATGGCCTCGCCGCCCTTCTCGCCCTCCTCGGCCGGCTGGAAGATGACGGCGACCGTGCCGTCGAAGTTGCGCGTCTCGGCGAGATACTTGGCGGCACCGAGCAGCATGGCGGTGTGGCCGTCATGGCCGCAGGCATGCATCTTCCCCGGCACCTTGGACGCATGCGGCAGGCCGGTGATCTCGGTCAGCGGCAGTGCGTCCATGTCGGCGCGCAGGCCGACAACCTTGCCCGAGCTATTGGTCCTGCCACGGATGATGCCGACGACGCCGGTGCGGCCGATGCCCGGCGCCACCTCGTCGCAGCCGAAGGCGCGCAGCTTCTCGGCGACGATCCCCGCCGTGCGGTGCACGTCGAACTGCAGCTCCGGATATTCGTGGATGTCGCGACGCCAGGCCGTAACCTCCTCATGGAGCGCGGAGATGCGGTTGACGATGGGCATGGGGAAGGTCCTGGCGGGATGGGGGAAGGTCGGGGCGCGGCCGCGCGGGTCACGCCCCACGGGGGCAGGCGGCGTCAGGCCGGCATGCGGCTTTCGACGATCTTCGCCCAGTAGCTCATGCCGATCGGGATGATCTCGTCGTTGAAGTCATAGGCCGGATGGTGGACGGAGGCGGTGTCGCCCTGGCCGATGAAGATGAAGGCGCCGGGGCGCGCCTCCAGCATGAAGGAGAAGTCCTCGCCGCCCATCACCGGGACGGTGTCGCGGTTGACGCCGTCGTCGCCGACCACGGCCGCCGCCGCATCGCCGGCGAAGATGGCATTCTCGGCGTGGTTCCTCGTCACCGGATAGTCGCGATAGTAGGTGAGCTTTGCCGTGCCGCCATACATGGCGGCGGTGCCCTCGACGATCTGGTGCAGGCGCTTCTCGACGAGGTCGCGCATCTCCGGGGTGAGGGTGCGCACCGTGCCGAGCAGCGTCGCCGTCTGCGGAATGACGTTGTCGGTGAAGCCGGCATTGAAGGCGCAGATGGAGACCACCGCATTGCCGAGCGGGTCGACGTTGCGCGAGACGATGGACTGGACGTTGTTGACGATCTGCGTCGCGATCAGGATCGTGTCGACCGCCAGATGCGGCTTCGCGGCATGGCCACCCTTGCCCTCGACGTCGATCTGGATGCGGTCGGCCGCGGCCATCAGCGGGCCGGGACGCAGCGCGAACTTGCCGACGGGAAGGCCCGGCGCATTGTGCATGCCGTAGACCTCCTGGATGCCGAAGCGGTCCATCATCCCGTCATTGACCATCTCGCGGCCGCCGCCGCCGCCCTCCTCGGCCGGCTGGAAGATCACCGCCACCGTACCGTCGAAGTTGCGCGTCTCGGCGAGGTACTTGGCGGCGCCGAGCAGCATGGCGGTGTGACCGTCATGGCCGCAGGCGTGCATCTTGCCCGGCACCTTCGAGGCATGCGGCAGGCCGGTGATCTCGGTCAGTGGCAGCGCGTCCATGTCGGCGCGCAGGCCCACCACCTTGCCCGAGCCGGTGTTGCGGCCCTTGATGATGCCGACGACGCCGGTCTTGCCGATGCCGGTGACGACCTCGTCGCAGCCGAACTCCTTCAGCTTCTCCGCGACGATGCCGGCGGTGCGGTGCACGTCGAACATCAGTTCGGGGTTCTCGTGCAGGTCGCGGCGCCAGGCGGTGACCTCCTCGTGCAGGGCGGAAATGCGGTTGACGATCGGCATGGGGTGTCTCCGGAAAGGGCAGGGCCGTGTGGGCCTTGTATCAGCTTGGCAGCCGGGTTTCGACGAGCCTCGCCCAATAGCTCATGCCGACGGGCAGGATCGCGTCGTTGAAGTCGTAGGAGGGGTGGTGGAGGCCGTACGCGCCGCCCTGGCCGATGCCGATCATGCAGCCCGGCCGCTCCTCCAGCATGAAGGCGAAGTCCTCGCCGCCCATGGCCGGCTCCACGTCGCGCCACACGCCCGCCTCGCCGAGCACGGAGCTTGCAGCGAGCGCGGCACGACCGCATTCGGCCGCCGTGTTCATCACGCTCGGGCAGGCCCGGTTGTAGGTGAGGGTGGCGGTCGCGCCGAAGGTTGCGGCGACGCCTTCGACAACCTGCCTCAGCCGCGCCTCGACGAGGTCCTGCGTCGCCTTCGACAGGGTGCGCACCGTGCCGCGCAGCTCCGCCGTCTGCGGGATGACGTTGAACACCGAGCCGGCTTCCACGGCGCAGAGCGAGACGACCGCGCTCTGCAGCGGGTCGGCGCTCCGCGCCACGACCGATTGCGTGGCGGCGATGACATGCGCGGCCACCAGCAGGGCGTCGACCGACATGTGCGGCCGTGCCGCGTGTCCCCCCTTGCCCTCGATGGCGATGTGGATCCAGTCGACCGCCGCGCTGGCCGCGCCGGAGATCACCGAGATTGTGCCGACCGGGTCCTGGCTGTTGTGCATCCCATAGACCTCCTGGATGCCGAAGCGGTCCATCAGGTCGTCGGCGATCATGGCGC
>CAZEZD010000448.1:0-2605 GCA_964516115.1 uncultured Hyphomicrobiales bacterium | reverse complement strand
GCACGGGATCGGTGCCGGGAATGCGGATGTAGTCGTTGTCGAAGAAGTCCTGCCGGGACAGCCGCCCCGCCTCGGCGGCAGCCTCGAAGGCCTTGCTGATCTCCTCCGCCGCGGCCACCGCGTGGGCGATGCGCTCCGCATCGGCCTCCCTCAGGGCGACGAGCCGCGCCGCGACGGCGGCGTGGGCCCCATCGGTCAAGTCGACGAATTGGCAGTGCAGGCCGAGCGACGAGCGCCCGACGATCTTCGCATTGAACGCGCCCATGCCGGTCAGCGAGGCCTTCACCGTGTCGCCGGCCGCAAGGGCCTCGGCTCCGGCCGGTGACAGCAGCATGCCACCTTCGGACAGGTCGATGGTCCGGCACTGGGCCTGCCCCTTCGGGCCCGCGATCGTCACCGCGATCTCGACGGGAAGCCGATCATGCCGACGGCGGTCGCCGATCTCCGACTGGCGCAGGAAGATGGTGAAGCGCGATCTCAGCTTCTCGGTCAGCAGGCGCGCGTCGCGGCCGGCGGCGTCGGCGGCGCCGGAGGTCGCCTCCGCATCCTGCGCGGCGGCGTCGATGTCGCTGGCTCCCGCCGCGACGTTGACGATGAAGGAGGCGGTGTCCGCGGCCGAGCGCGACAGGTCCTGAATGGTCTCGACCTGCTGCTCGACCGCATCGGCCACGGTCGCGAAGACCGGCCGTATCGCCTCGACCGCGCCGGCGATCTGCTGGACCGCCGCAATGGAGGCCTGGGCATCCGATTGAAGATGGGCGATGCGGCGGGCGATCTCGTCGGTGGCGCGCTGGGTCTCCATGCTGAGGTTCTTCACCTCGCTGGCGACCACGGCGAAGCCGCGACCGGCCTCGCCGGCGCGCGCCGCCTCGATGGTGGCGTTGAGTGCGAGGAGATTGGTCTGGCGAGCGATCTTGGCGATCAGGGCCACCACCTGGTCGATCTCGGCCGAGGAGGCGCGCAGTCCGTCGATGCTCATCGAGGCATTGCCGACCGCCTCGACGGCCTCGTCGGTGAAGCGGGTCGCCTGGCGGACGCGGTCGCCGATCTCGTGGCTGCTCTGGCCGAACTCCTCCGTTGCGGCCGCAAGCTGGCGCGAATTCTCCGAGGCTCCGGCGGCGAGGCGGTCGAGCGCGCGGGAGCGCTCGCGGATGGCCGCCAGCGCGCGGCTGGCCGCCGCGGTGCCGTCATGGACGTGGTCGGTCGCCGAGGACACGTCGGCGATGACCTTCATCAGATCGGATTCGACTAGCCCGATCGTGTCGCGGATCTGGGCGATCTCGGCCTTCAGGCGCACGACCTCGGCCGCCGCGTCCTCACCGGCCGGCGCCGTCGTGGCTTCATGAGTCACCGTCTGCGGGGCGCGGCCCTTCAGCATGCGACCAAGGACCATGAGCGTTTCCCTCACCGTGCCGCGCGGAAAGCACGGTCATTTTGCGGGAATTGTGCCGGTTCGTGGTAAACGCGGGCTTAAGCGTATCTCAGGGCGGGACGCCCCCGCCTTATACTTCCGTATGAGAGGCCGCCGGCAGGAGGCGTCCGACGGCTGCGGCGAGATCGTCGTAATGGTCGATAATCACGTCCGGTCCGAGGCTCGGCAGCGGAATGGCGGTGTAGCCGCCGGAATAGGCGATCACCGGCACGCTGGCGGCCTGCGCCGCGCGGATATCCGTATCGGAATCGCCGACCATGACGGCACGGGAGGGATCGCCGCCGGCATCGCGCACGGTCATGAGGATGTGGCCCGGATCGGGCTTGCGGACGGAATAGGTGTCGGCGCCGGCGATGACGGCGAAACGGCGCGCCATGTCCAGTTCCTCGAGCAACTGGCGCGCCAGCCGCTGAACCTTGTTGGTGCAGACGGCCAGCACCATGCCCTCGTCGGCGAGACGGTCGAGAGCCTCGATCATGCCGGGAAAGGGGCGGCTGTCGCGCGTCAGTCGGGTCTCATAGACAGCGATGTAGCGGGCGAACACCTCATCGACCTCGGCTTTCGTCTCGCCCCGGCCCTTCAGTTTCAGCGCCTTCTCCACCATCGGCCTCATGCCGTGGCCGATCAGCTTGCGCGCCTCGTCGAAATCGATGCCTTCGAGACCCTCGGATTCCAGCAGCCACGACAGCGTGCCGATCAGGTCCGGATAGGTGTCGACGAGGGTTCCGTCGAGGTCGAAGACGATGGTCGGGGCGGCGATGGTCATGCGGCTCATCCTGTGCTCCGCCCCTCATGCCGCAAGCCGCCCGCCCTGTCACGCCGCGCGGCCTGCCCTGCAAGGAGCAGGGTGCGCCGACGGTGCGCCGGTGTTAGAAAGCCGGTCTCTCATTCCGCAAGCCCCGGAGGTCCCGATGAACGCGCCCCTGAAGACCACGCCGCTGCCGCTCAAGGACCCGACGCTGCTGAAATCGCAGTGCTACGTCAACGGCGAATGGGTCGGCACGCCGGTCGACCCCGTCGTCAACCCGGCCACCGGCCAGACCATCGGCCATGTGCCGCGCTTCGGCGCGACGGAGGCGGCGGAGGCCGTCGAGCACGCCGCCAAGGCCTTCAAGCTGTGGTCGAAGAAGACCGCCAAGGAGCGCTCGAACCTCCTGCGCAAGTGGTTCGACC
>CAZEZD010000447.1:0-2608 GCA_964516115.1 uncultured Hyphomicrobiales bacterium | reverse complement strand
GCAGCTTCGGCCGGCTCATCAGGGCGCGGGCGATGGCCAGCATCTGCTGCTCGCCGCCGGACAGCGTGCCGCCGCGCTGGTCACGGCGCTCCTTGAGGCGCGGGAAGAGGGCGAAGACCTTCTCCAGGTCGTCGTCGAAGAAGGCGGGGTCGGTGAGGGACGCCCCCATCTGGAGGTTCTCATAGACCGACATGCGCGGGAAGATGCGGCGTCCCTCCGGCGACTGGGCGATGCCCATGCGCATGATCAGGTGCGTCGGCAGTCGCGTGATGTCCTGGCCGTCATAGACGATGGTGCCGCGGCGGGCCTGGGGCGAGCCGCAGATGGTCATCATCAGGGTCGACTTGCCGGCGCCGTTGGCGCCGATCAGCGTGACGATCTCGCCGCGGGCGACGTCGATGTCGATGCCCTTGAGCGCCTGGATCGAGCCGTAGAAGGTCTCGACGCCGCGGGCGGTGAGGAGCGCGGTCAAAGGCCCACCTCCGCCTCGACCTTCTCCACCTCTGAGTCGTCGACGCCCAGATAGGCGGCGATGACCTTCGGGTCCTCGCGCACCTCGGCCGGCGTGCCGTCGGAGATCTTGATGCCGTAGTCGAGCACGACGACGTGGTCGGAGATTTCCATGACGACGCTCATGTCGTGCTCGATCAGCAGGAGCGAGGTGCCGTGCTCCCTGCGGATGAAGCGCAGGAGCTCGTTGAGCACGAGGCTCTCGCGCGGATTGAGCCCGGCGGCGGGCTCGTCGAGGCAGAGAAGCTCCGGCTCCGTACACATGGCGCGGGCGATCTCCAGCGCCCGCTGCGGGCCGTAGGAAAGGTCGCCGGCCGGATCGTCGGCGCGGTCGGTGAGCCCGGTCTTGTCGAGCCAGTAGGCGGCCTTGTCGATGGCGGCCTTCTCGGCCCTCGCGTAGGACGGCAGGCCGAGAATCCCGCCGATCGACCAGGAGGAGGCCGTCATCAGCGGATTGTGCTGGGCCACCAGCAGGTTCTCCAGCACGGTCATGCCCGAGAACAGGCGGATGTTCTGGAAGGTGCGCGCGACCTTCGCCTCCTGGGCGATGCGGAAGTCCGGCAGGCGCTCGAGATACTGCTCGCCGCCGTCGGCATGACGCATGACGATGCGGCCCTGGCTCGGCTTGTAGAAGCCGGTGATGCAGTTGAAGACGGTGGTCTTGCCGGCGCCGTTCGGGCCGATGACGGCAGTGATGTCGCCGCGCCGCGCCTCGAAGGACAGGTCGTTGACGGCAACGAGGCCGCCGAAGCGCATCGTCAGGTGTTCGACGGTGAGGATAGCCTCGCTCATCCGTGGCCCTCCTTGACGTGGTCGGAGGAGACGGCACGCCGGCTCTTCAGGAAGGCGGTCGGCATGCGCGTCGAGACGAAGCCGCGCGGCTTCCAGATCATGATCGCCACCATGGCGAGGCCGAAGATGAGCATGCGGTACTGGACCGGGTCGAAGTCCCTGCCGAAGATCGCCTTCATCCAGTCGAGCTCGCGCAGGAGCTCCGTGCCGCCGATCATCGCCACGGCGGCGATGGCGGTGCCGACCAGCGATCCCATGCCGCCGAGAACGACGATGGCAAGGATCACCGCCGATTCCATGAAGGTGAAGCTCTCGGGCGAGATGAAGCCCTGCCGCGCGGCGAAGAAAGACCCGGCGAAGCCGCCGAACATGGCGCCGATGGCGAAGGCGGTCAGCTTGGTGTTGACCGTGTTGATGCCGAGGGAGCGGCAGGCGATCTCGTCCTCGCGCAGCGCCTCCCAGGCGCGGCCGACGGGCAGCTTGCGCAGCCGGTTCGACACCCAGGCGGTGAGCAGCGCCAGGCAGACGATGACGTAATAGAGGAAGATGGTGCGGTGGACGGGGGTGAATTCCAGGCCGAACGTCGCCGCGAAGCCCTTGTCGGAGGCGTTGAAGGGGATGCCGAAGAACGATGGCCGGGGGATCGAGGAGATGCCCTCGTAACCGTTCGAGAAGGCCGTCCAGTTGATCAGGACGAGGCGGATGATCTCGCCGAAGGCCAGTGTGACGATGGCGAGATAGTCGCCTCGCAATCGCAAGACCGGGAAACCGAGCAGCACCCCCCAGAAGGCGGCGAGCAGCCCGGCGACGGGCAGGCAGATCCAGAAGGCCCAGACGCCGAGGCCCGGGAAGGTGGCGGGGATCACCTGCGTCGCCAGGATGGCGTAGGCATAGGCGCCGACCGCGTAGAAGGCGACATAGCCGAGGTCGAGCAGGCCGGCGAGGCCGACAACGATGTTCAGGCCCCAGGCCAGCATCACGTAGATGAGGATCTGGATGCCGAAATTGTCGATCCATTTCAGCGCGCCCGAGCTGCCGGTCAGCGACAGGATCATCATCGGATAGACGAAGAGGGCGACGAGGGCTGCCGGCGGAAGCCCGGCGGAGACGACGGCCGGCAGGCGGAACTTCACCCGCGGCGCCGGCGCCTCCTGCGAACGGGTGTGCAGGTAGAGAGATATGAGGAAGCGCCCGGCGCCGACGATGAGCACGACGAAGGCGATCAGGTCGTAGCGCGTCTCGACGATCAGCCGGTTCTGCATGTCCTGCGTCGTCTTGAAGGCGAGCAGGGGCCCGAACACGCCGA
>CAZEZD010000446.1:0-2629 GCA_964516115.1 uncultured Hyphomicrobiales bacterium | reverse complement strand
TCGTGCCGCCCTATACGCCCGACTGGGCCGAGGCCCACGGCCACGAGACCCTGGCGGAGGCCGCCCGCGCCCACCTTGTCGAGATTGCGCCCGCCGCAGCGCAGGCCGGCGACGTCGTTCTGTTCCGCTGGCGCGCCGGCCTGCCCGCCAAGCACTGCGCCATCCTCACCGGGCCGGCGACGCTGATCCATGCCCATGACGGCGCGGCCGTTGCGGAGGTCGCCTTCGCGCCGTGGTGGCGGCGGCGCATCGCCTTCGCCTTCGCCTTTCCAGACCTCGTCCCGGAGACCGCCTGATGGCCGCTCTCGTTCTTTCGCTGGCCGGCGCTGCGCTCGGCGGCACCTTCGGAGCAGCAGGTGCCGTCGCCGGCCGCCTCGTCGGTGCGCTGGCCGGAGCCGTCGTCGACCGGGCCCTGTTCGGTGCGCGCCCGCCGGACGGGCCGCGGCTCAAGGATCTCGACGTCATGTCCTCGACCGAGGGCGCGCCGATCGCGCGGGTCTATGGCCGCATGCGCGTCGCCGGTCAGGTGATCTGGGCGACGAAGCTGACAGAACATCCCTCCGGCGGCGGCAAGGGCGGGCCGCGCCAGCGCACCTACAGCTAAACCGCGAACGTCGCCGTCGGGCTCTGCGAGGGGCCGATCGCCGGGATCGGGCGCATCTGGGCCGACGGCAAGGAACTCGACCAGACTGGCAAGACGATTCGCGTCCATCGCGGTACCGAGGATCAGCCGGCCGACCCGCTGATCGTCGCCAAGGAGGGCGCGGGCGAGACACCGGCCTATCGCGGCCTCGCCTATGTCGTCTTTGAGCAGCTCGCCCTCGACGATTTCGGCAGCCGCATCCCGCAGCTCACCTTCGAGGTGATCCGCCCGGTCGGCGCGCTGGAGCCGATGGTGCGCGCGCTCGTCGTCATCCCCGGCGCGACCGAGTTCGGCTACGAGCCCGGCATCCACGCCCGCGAGCACGGCTTCGGCCGCTCGGCCTCCGAGACGCGCCACACGACACGCGACGGCTCCGACTTCACCGTCGCCCTGGATGAGGCGCAGTCGCTCTGCCCGAACCTCGAGGGCGTCTCGCTCGTCGTCGCCTGGTTCGGCGACGACCTGCGCGCCGGCCATTGCACCATCCGCCCGGCCGTGGAGCGCCGCGACAAGGAGGTCGCGGGCCTTGAATGGCTGAGCGCCGGCGAGACGCGCGCCACCGCCCGCCTCGTCTCGGAGGCGCACGGCAAGCCCGCCTATGGCGGCTCGCCGTCGGACGCCACCGTCATCCGCGCCATCCGCGACCTGAAGGAGCGCGGCCTGAAGGTGACGCTGATCCCCTTCGTGATGATGGACGTGCCGGCGGACAATGCGCTGCCAGACCCGCACACCGGCGCGGCGAGCCAGCCGGCTCATCCCTGGCGGGGACGCATCACCTGCGACCCCGCGCCGGGCCGGGAGGGGTCGCCCGACGGCACGGTTGGCGCGGAGGCCGAGGTCGCGGACTTTCTCGGCACGGCGGCCGCCGCCGACTTCGCCTGGGCGGGCGATGCGGTCGCCTTTTCCGGCCCGGCCGAATGGCGCTATCGCCGCTTCGTCCTGCACATGGCGGCACTGGCCAAGGCCGCCGGCGGGGTGGATGCTTTCCTTCTCGGCTCGGAAATGGTCGGGCTGACGCGGCTGCGTGGCGCCTCCGGCCATCCCTTCGTCGATGGCCTGGTCGATCTCGCCGGTGAGGCGAGGGCGCTGCTGCCCGACACCATCCTCACCTATGCCGCCGACTGGACCGAATATGGCGGCCAGGCGCAGGGTTTCGATCTCGACTTTCCGCTCGATCCGCTCTGGGCGAGCGCCGACATCGGCGCAGTCGGAATCGACTGGTACGCACCGCTCAGCGATCGCCGGGACGAGACGACGGGCTCTCCCTACGGCCGCGCGGCGCTGGCGGAGGGCTTTGCCTCCGGCGAGGGATACGACTGGTTCTACGCCTCTGATCTCGACCGGGCCGTGGGCACGCGCGCGCCGATCGCCGACGGCCTGGGAAAGCCCTGGGTCTGGCGGCAGAAGGACATTCTCTCCTGGTGGTCCGAGCCGCATGTGCCGCGTGTCGGCGGCGTCGAGACGGCGGCGACCGCCTGGGTGCCGATGTCGAAGCCGGTCTGGCTCACCGAACTCGGTTTTCCCGCCGTCGACCGCGGCACGAACCGGCCCTCGGTCTTTCCCGATCCGAAGTCGAGCGAGAGCGGCCTGCCGCCCTTTTCCAATGGCGACCGCGACGACCTGATCCAGCGCCGGGCGCTGGAGGCGGTGCTGGGGCGGCTCGACCCGGCCTTCGGCGCGGGCGAGGCGGCGAACCCGGTCTCGCCGCTCTATGGCGGCCGCATGATCGACCCCGCGCGCATCGCGCTCTGGGCCTTCGATGCGCGGCCCTGGCCGGCCTTTCCGCGCGCCGCCGATGTCTGGGCCGATGGCGCCAACTGGGACACCGGCCACTGGTTGAACGGCCGTCTGGGTGGAGCCCCGGTCGGCGATCTCATGCGCGCCGTGCTGGCGGACCACGGGATCACGGCGGTGGACTCGGAGACGGTGGAGGGCGTCCTCGACGGCTTCTCCATCGACCGGCCAATGACCGCGCGGGACGCGCTG
>CAZEZD010000445.1:0-2645 GCA_964516115.1 uncultured Hyphomicrobiales bacterium | reverse complement strand
AGCGGAAGCCGAAGCCGAGCGCCGCCGAACTCTCCATCTCGAAGGAGAAGCTGGCATCGTTGAGCCTGAGGCGACCCATGGCGGCGCGCAGGTCCTCGAAATCGGCGGCGTCTTGGGGGAACAGGCCGCAGAAGACGACGGGCTGGGCCGGCTTGAAGCCCGGCAGCGCCTTGGCGGTCGGCTTCTTCTCGTCGGTGATGGTGTCGCCGACGCGGGTGTCCGCGACCTCCTTGATCGACGCGGTGATGAAGCCGACCTCGCCGGGGCCGAGATCGGTGACGTCCTTCATCTTCGGGGTGAAGACGCCAATCTTGTCGATGTCGTAGACGGCGTCCGTGCCCATCATCTTGATGCGCTGGTTCTTCTTCATCGCCCCGTCGATAATGCGGACCAGCACGACGACGCCGAGATAGGGGTCGTACCAGCTGTCGACGAGCATCGCCTTCAACGGGGCGGCGCGGTCGCCCTTCGGCGGCGGCAAGCGCGTGACGATCGCCTCCAGCACGCCCTCGATGTTGATGCCGGTCTTGGCCGAGACCTCGATCGCCTCGGAGGCATCGAGGCCGATGACGTCCTCGATCTGCTGCTTGACGCGGTCCGGCTCGGCGGCCGGCAGGTCGATCTTGTTCAGCACCGGGACGATCTCGTGGCCGGCATCGAGCGCCTGATAGACATTGGCCAGGGTCTGCGCCTCGACGCCCTGCGAGGCGTCGACCACGAGGATCGAGCCCTCGCAGGCGGCCAGCGAACGCGACACCTCGTAGGCAAAGTCGACGTGGCCGGGCGTGTCCATCAGGTTGAGGACATAGGTCTTGCCGTCCTTCGCCGGATAGTCGAGGCGCACGGTCTGCGCCTTGATGGTGATGCCGCGTTCCTTCTCGATGTCCATGTTGTCGAGGACCTGTTCGGTCATCTCGCGCGCCGTCAGCCCGCCCGTCACCTGGATGAGGCGGTCGGCAAGCGTCGATTTGCCGTGGTCGATATGGGCCACGATCGAAAAATTGCGGATGAGGTCGATCGGCGTGTCGGTCATGGCCCGCACATAGCAGCGAAGCCCGTCCTTTGGAAGGATTGCCGCGCCGGAGGCGCCGCGGCTGATCGACATCAATGCCGGAGAGGGGTTCCCGGGCGATTGAGCTCCCACAGCGTGCATGAGCATGCGCCGCCGATCGCCCCTGGAGCCCCCCGATGCAGGACCCCGTCTTCTTCACCCTGGCCGTCATCGCCCTGCTGGCGACACCAGGCCCGACCAACACGCTGCTCGCGGCGTCCGGGGCGCTGTCCGGATTCCGCCGTTCACTGCCGCTCATCGGCGCCGAGATCGCCGGCTATCTCCTGGCCATCGGCATGCTTCACCTGGTCCTCGGGCAGATCCTGCTCACCACGCCGCTGCTAAACGCCGTCCTCAGGCTCGCGGTCGGCGCCTACCTGCTCGTCGCGGCGCTGCGCCTGTGGCAGTGGCGCGATGATCTGGCGGCGGCGGCCGGGACCATCGGCATCGGCAAGGTCTTCGTGACCACGTTGCTCAACCCGAAGGCGGCGGTCTTCGCCTTTGTCGTGCTGCCGCTATCGCAACCGGCCCCCTGGCTGCATCTTGCCGGCTTCGTGCTGCTCATCATCGCCGCCGCAAGCGCGTGGATCCTGCTGGGCGCCAGCATTGCGCGCTCCGGCGCTGCCCGCAGGGGCGTTTCGCGCGTCGCAGCGACTGCTCTCGCCCTGTTCGCGGGACTGATCGCCGTCGGCTGAGCCACGCTTGCCAAGCCGGGGGCCGGGGTGCGACATAGCGCTTGTTGCGGTGCAGAGAGGCCCCGATGACCCGCAAGCGCGAAGCCTACCAGTCCGGCCATACGCCCAAGTTCATGGTCGTCATCGACGACACGGCGGAATGCGACCGCGCCATCGTGTTCGCGGCGCGGCGCGCCGCGCGCACCGGCCACCGGCTGCAGATGCTGGCGGTGATCGAGCCGAAGATCGGCGACGGTCAGGCGCTGTTCGGCGTCGCCGACGTCATGCGCGCCGAGGCTCATGCGGACGCCCGCGCCAAGCTGGATGCTGCGGCCGACCGGGCGATGAAGCTTGTCGGCGTCGAGCCGGAACTCGTCGTGAGGGAGGGAACGCTGGCCGAGGCGATCCTCACCCAGATCGAGGAAGACCCGGACGTGTCGATCCTCGTTCTCGCCGCCGGCTCCGGCAAGGACGGACCCGGCCCGCTGGTCTCCAGCCTCGCCCGCACGGCCGGCTCCTACCCCATTCCGGTCGCCATCGTGCCCGGCCAGCTTTCCGACGAGGAGATCGAGGCGCTGGCCTGACCGGTGCCGCGACAGACCAGCCACCGGATGGTTGACGACGGCCTTTCCCGGGGCCACATGTCGTCTGGAAGTATTCGATTGAATCATTCCAATCGGCCCCGGCCTTGAACCGGGCGTTCGTGGAGAGAGCGATGTTCATCCAGACCGAAGCCACCCCCAATCCGTCGACCCTCAAGTTCCTGCCCGGCCGCACCGTTCTGGAGACGGGCACGCTCCACATGCCCAATCCGGAAGCGGCACGGCAGTCGCCGCTGGCCGAAAAGCTCTTCGCCGTGGACGGCGTCGCCGGCGTCTTCTTCGGCAACGACTTCATCACCGTGACCAAGGGTGCGGCCG
>CAZEZD010000444.1:0-2652 GCA_964516115.1 uncultured Hyphomicrobiales bacterium | reverse complement strand
GTGCTGGCGCAGTATGTGCGCGACTTCTCCTTCGAGAACCGCAACGCGCCCCGCTCGCTGATGCCGCAGAGCGACCAGCCGGCGATCAATATCCAGATCAACGTCAACGCCAATCCGATGAGCGAGCAGGAGTTCCAGATCGAGCTCACCATCGAGGGCGACGCCAAGACCAAGGAGATGACGCTCTTCAAGTTCGAGCTCGTCTATGGCGGCATCTTCCGCATCGCCAACGTGCCGCAGGAGGCCGTGCATCCGATCGTGCTGATCGAGTGCCCGCGCCTGATCTTCCCCTTCGCCCGCCAGATCATCGCCAACGCGACCCGCGACGGCGGCTTCCCGCCGCTCTATCTGGACCCGGTCGACTTCGCCGCGCTCTATCGCCAGCGCATGGCCGAGACCGGCGGAACGCTTCCGGGCGGCGCGGGCCTGACGCAGTAAGCGGCAGCCGCCGAGACACACGAAAGCCGGGCACTGGGCCCGGCTTTTTTGTTGGCAACGGTTGATGGCGGTGGCGAGGAATGCGCCGGCCCGCGGCCGGGATCAGCCTTCCTTCGCCAGCCCGTCCCAAAAGGCCTTGGCCTTGGCGAAGAAGCCGGCCGTCTCCGGCTGGGTGTCCTTCGAGCTCTCCTTCTCGAACTCGGCAAGCAGCTCCTTCTGGCGCCTGGTCAGCGCGCGGGGCGTTTCCACGTCGACCTGCACGTAGAGATCGCCGACCGCCTTGGAGCGCAGAACGGGCATGCCCTTGCCGGAGAGGCGGAAGCGCTTGCCGGACTGGGTGCCCTCGGGAACCTTCACCTGCGCCCGGCCACCGTCGATGGTCGGCACCTCGAAGGCGCCGCCCAGCGCCGCCGTGACCATGGAGACCGGGGCGCGGCAGTAGAGGTCCTGACCGTCGCGCTGGAAGAAGGCGTGTGGCTGGATTGAGAGGAAGATGTAGAGGTCGCCGGAGGGGCCGCCGCGGAAGCCGGCTTCGCCCTCGTTGGCCAGGCGGATGCGGGTGCCGTCCTCGACGCCGGCGGGAATATTCACCGAGAGGACGCGCTCCTTGGTGATGCGGCCCGAGCCGGTGCAGTTGCCACAGGGATCCTCGATCACCTGGCCGCGCCCCTGGCATGTCGGGCAGGTGCGCTCGACCGAGAAGAAGCCCTGGCTCGCCCGCACGCGGCCCTGGCCGCCGCAGGTGCCGCAGGTCTTCGGCTTGGAGCCCGGCTTGGCGCCGGTGCCGGAACAGGCCTCGCAGGACACGGTGGTTGGAATCCGCAACTGGGCGGCCTTGCCGGTGAAGGCCTCCTCGAGCGTGATGTCCATGTTGTAGCGCAGGTCCGCGCCGCGCTCGCGGCCGCCGGCGCCACGCCGCCGCCCGCCCATGCCGAACAGCTCCTCGAAGATGTCGGACATGGAGGAGGCGAAGTCGCCGCCGAAGCCGGGATGGCCGCCTCCGCCGCCATTCTCGAAGGCCTGGTGGCCGAAGCGGTCGTAGGCGGCGCGCTTCTGCCCGTCGGACAGCACCTGATAGGCCTCGTTCAGCTCCTTGAACTGGGCCTCGGCCTCGGCGTTGTCGGGGTTGCGGTCGGGGTGATACTGCATCGCCTTCTTGCGGAAGGCGGATTTCAGCGCCGCATCGTCGGCGTCGCGGCCGACGCCCAGTGTCTCGTAATAGTCGCGCTTGGACATCGACAGTCGCTTTCGCCCCTCGTCAAGCGAATGCCCCCGGATCGGAGTCCGGGGGCTCGATGGAAAGGCCGGTCAGGCCTTACGCGCTCTTCTTCTTGTCGTCCTTCACTTCCGTGAAGTCGGCATCGACGACGTCGTCCTTCTTCGGCTCGGCGCCTTCGGCACCGGCCTCGTCCTGCTGGGCCGCATACATGGCCTCGCCGAGCTTCATGGAGGCCTGCGCCAGGGCGTTGGTCTTCTCCTTGAGGCTCTCGACGTCCTCGGCCTTCACCGCTTCCTTCACGGCCGCCAGCGCGTCCTCGATGGCCTTGCGGTCACCTTCGGCGACCTTCGAACCATGTTCGGCGAGAGCCTTCTCGGTCGAGTGAACGAGGCCGTCGGCCTGGTTCTTCGCCTCGGCGAGTTCCTTGCGCTGCTTGTCCTCGGCGGCGTGCGCCTCGGCGTCCTTCACCATCTTCTCGATGTCGGCGTCGGAGAGGCCACCGGAGGCCTGGATGCGGATCTGCTGCTCCTTGCCGGTGCCCTTGTCCTTGGCCTGGACGTTGACGATGCCGTTGGCGTCGATGTCGAAGGTGACCTCGATCTGCGGCACGCCGCGCGGCGCCGGCGGGATGCCCATCAGGTCGAACTGACCGAGCATCTTGTTGTCGGCCGCCATCTCGCGCTCGCCCTGGAAGACCCGGATCGTCACCGCGTTCTGGTTGTCGTCGGCGGTGGAGAAGACCTGACTCTTCTTGGTCGGGATCGTGGTGTTGCGGTCGATGAGGCGCGTGAACACGCCGCCCAGCGTCTCGATGCCGAGCGACAGCGGGGTCACGTCGAGGAGGAGAACGTCCTTCACGTCGCCCTGCAGAACGCCGGCCTGGATGGCGGCACCGATGGCGACGACCTCATCCGGGTTGACGCCCTTGTGCGGCTCCTTGCCGAAGAACTGCTTCACGACTTCCTGCACCTTCGGCATGCGGGTCATGCCGCCGA
>CAZEZD010000443.1:0-2658 GCA_964516115.1 uncultured Hyphomicrobiales bacterium | reverse complement strand
ATCAGAGGATTTTCGCGGGCGGCTCGCGGAGCGGATCACGGCGGCCCGGATTCCGGCGGAGCGGCGCGTGCCGCCGCAGGACCGGCGAGGCACGGCAGCGCCCGGCCGGCTGGTCGATGACCTGGTCGGGCCGGTGGAGCGGTTCAGGGTCGAGGCCGCAGCCGGTCTGTGCGGCGTCGTCCCGCTGGAAGCGGCGCTGGCCATGGGGCTCACGTCGGCGGAGGCCATCGCCGCCGCGCTGTCGCGCCGGATCGTCGGCATGACGACCCATCTCGAAGGCGCGTTGCCGGTCGTCGCGGCCGACCCCGCCACGTGGCAACGGGTCCTCGCCCGCGGCATGGTCGGCATCGTCCATCCGGTCGTGGGCAAGGCCCTGCTGGTGGCGCCCGCACCGGCCGAGGCCGAGCGCCTCGCAGCCGGCACCTTCCACCCGCCTCCAGGGTCGCTGCCCGTTCTCGTCACCACGCCGCAGGCTTTCTCCCGGCTGATCCGTGCCTGGGCCGAAGAGGCCTGGGTCGACGCGACGGTTCCGAGGCTGGAACGGGAACAGCCGCATATGAGCGCCGCCGATCGCGGCCTGATGGCCCGCACGACAGCCGCGGTCACGGTCGCTCTGGCCGCGCTCTTCGCCGCTCTGGTGAGCGGGCCGGGCTGGCTCGCGGTGATGGCGGGCGGCACGGTCGGTGCCTGTGTGTCGGTCTGGGTGATGCTGCGTCTCGCCGCCGCTGTCGCGCGGCCACAGCCCCTGCCGCGCCGCCCGCTGCGCGACGACGCGCTTCCGCGCTACACGATCCTCTGCGCGCTCTATCGCGAGGCGGCTGTGGTCGATGCCCTGCTCACGGCGCTCCGGGGCCTCGACTATCCGCGGGCGCGCCTTGAGATCAAGCTGATCCTGGAGGAGGACGACCCCGAGACCCTCGCCGCCGTCAGGGCCGCGCCGCACGATCCGGCGGTGGAGGTCATCGTCGTTCCGCCGTGCGGGCCGCGCACCAAGCCCAAGGCCCTCGCCATGGCGCTGCCCTTTGCCCGCGGTGATCTCGTCGTCGTCTTCGACGCCGAGGACAGGCCCGAGCCCGGACAGTTGAGGGAAGCCGCCGAGACCTTCGCGGCGGGCGATCATCGGCTCGGTTGCCTGCAGGCGCCCCTGTCCATCGTCAATGATCGCGACGGCTGGCTCGCGCGGTTCTTCGCCGCCGAATATGACGCGTTGTTCCGCGTGCTGCTTCCCGCCTTCGCGCGCGCCGGGCTTCCCGTTCCCCTTGGCGGAACCTCCAATCATTTCCGCCGCGCCGCTCTCGACCAGTCGCTCGGCTGGGACCCCTACAACGTCACCGAGGATGCCGATCTCGGTTTCCGGCTGGCCCGCAACGGCTGGCGGACCGGCACGATCACGACGCCGACGCGGGAGGAAGCGCCGCCTACCTTCGGCGGCTGGTTCGGCCAGCGCAGCCGGTGGTTCAAGGGCTGGCTGCAGACCCTTGCAGTGCTGTCGCGCGACCCGCGGCGGCTGGCGGGTGAACTGGGCGTGCGGGGGCTTGCCGCCCTCCTCGCCACGCTCGCCGGCTCGCTCGGGTCGGCCCTCGTGCATCTCGTCTGCCTCGCGGCATTCCTCGTGACATGCCTGCTGCACGGGATGCCGTCGTGGGCCGGCCCTGCGGCCGGCATCTTCGCCCTAGGCTATGGCGGCAGCATCGCCTACAAGACGGCGGGCCTCGCCCGAGCCGGCCGGCTGCGGCTCGCGCCCTGGCTCCTGCTCCTGCCGCTGGCCTGGATCGTCATGGGCCTCGCCGCCCTCAGGGCCGTGGTCGATCTCTGGCGCCGGCCGTTCCACTGGGAGAAGACGGAACACGGCGCGGCCCGCTGGCCGGCGGTCGCGTCGGCGTCTGCCGAAGACAGGGGCATCCCGCCGGATGCCATCCACCGCATCGTCGCGCTCTCCGAGGGCGTCATCGCCAGCGGGCGGCATCAGCCCCGCGAGGTGGCTGCCGCCCTGCGCCGCCACTGCGACCGCATGCGGGCGGCCGGCGCACCCGAGGGTCTGCTGGTTGCGCTCGAGGGCTACGGATGCGAGGTCGAAGCGCGCGATACACCCGGCTGACCGTCCGTCGATCGAGGGACGCGCCCCTGCGCGGCGCCGTCTTGTCATCGCCGCTCCATGACGCCACAAGGACCGTCGACGATCCGGGTGGGCCACGAAGGGAGATGAGCGGATGAGCGAACTGGACCAGCCGATCGTGGTCCGTCCATCCGACCGTCACAGCGCCTTCCACCGCCTCATCGGCTGGGAGGTGGTCGAGTGGTCCGATGGCCGTGCGGTGATGAAGTGCCCGGTGCGCGAGGACTTCATGAATCGCGGCGGCGGCCTGCACGGCGGCCTCGTCGCCACGCTCATGGATTCGGCCGGCGGCTATGCCGCGCTCGGTGGCCCGCCGAAGGATCCGAACGAGATCGACGGGCGCGGGGTCACGCTCTCGCTCACCGTCAACTATCTGGGCACCGCGCGTGACGGCGTCCTCACCGTCACGGCGACGCGCACGGGCGGCGGCCGCAGCGTCGCCTTCGTGTCGATCCGCGTCGAGGACAGCGACGGCAATATCATCGCCGACGGCGTCGGAACCTTCCGGCGGTTCTCCGGCGCCGGCTGAGCCTCACTCGGCC
>CAZEZD010000442.1:0-2663 GCA_964516115.1 uncultured Hyphomicrobiales bacterium | reverse complement strand
GTTGATCAGGGCGGGAATGCCGGTCTTCTGCTCGTAGGCGGCGAGGACGTCGTAATAGACCGGGTTCTGCGCGCGATGGATGAGCTGCGGCCGGGCCGTGCCGTCGACATGGACGCAGGCCGGGATGCGGTCGCGCCATTCGGGCTTCACGTCGCAGGTCACCGTCATGAAATTGGCGGTGTAGTGCAATTCCGGCGGCAGCTTGAACAGGTCGTTCGCCCGCTCGGCCCTGACCACCGGCGCGAAGGGCATGAAGTCGGTGCGGTCGAGCCGCTTGTTGAGCCAGTCGTTGATCGACCGGTCGGTGGCCGCCGCCATGATGGAGCGGGCGCCGAGCGCGCGCGGGCCATATTCCATGCGGCCGAGATAGGTGCCGACGATGCCGCCGCCGGCGATGAGGGATGCCGCCTCCTCCACCGCATCGGCCGCCGGGCGCTTCACAGCGCCGCCGGAGGCGAAGACCCGCTCGACCTCACCCGAGTAGTCGCGGCCGCGATAGACGGTGGACAGGCGGTGCCGGTGCGTCAGCCATGTCTCGAGGCCGTCGCGCTTGAGCAGGTATTCGAGTACGCCGCCGTCCGCCTCGCCCTGGTCGGACATGGCGGGATAGACGAAAATCTCGTCGAGGTCGAAACGCTCGGCGATGCGCTGGGTCAGCTTCACATTGGCAAAGACGCCGCCGGACAGGCCGAGATGGCGCACCGGCGCGCGGCGCAGCATCCTGTCGAGCGCCGCCAGCGTGACGGTTTCGAGCGTCTGCTGGACGCTCGCGGCCATGTCCTCGCGCGCGCAGCTCTTCGCCAGGCTGTTGACCAGCATGCGCACCCGCCAGCGCGGCAGGGAACAGTGGATCTGTCCGTCGTCGGAAACCGCGTAGAGCGCCGTCAGCCGCTCCGCATGGACCGGCTTGCCGAAGGCGGCGAGGCCGAGGACCTTGCCCTCGTGGCGCAGCGAGCGGAAGCCGAGCGCTTCGGTCACGTAGGCGTAGAGCTTGCCGAGGCTGTCGCCCGGCCGCTGCGGCACGGGGCGGGCGAGCGTGTCGGCCTCGCCGCCGAACAGGTCGGTCAGCCGGCCGTCCCTGAGCAGGCGGGCAGAATAGAAGACGTCGTCACCACCACCGTCGGAGGTGTAGAGCAGCACGTCGTCGGCAGGCATGTGGGCGAGCACGCTCAGCGCATGGGCCTTATGGTGGTTGTAGAAGAAGGTCTCGACCCCGGCCGGCCAGCCATGGCGGGCGGCGAGGCCTTGTGTATCGACGACCTCGGCGAGATCGCGGACCCGGCCGGAGCGCAGCGGCGCGATGGGATCGATCCTGCCGGTGGCGAACAGGCCGCCGAACGGCTTCGCGCTCTTGCGCACATCTTGCGCGGGATAGCGCATGCGCGGGAAACAGACGGCTCCAATATCGGAGGGCTTCAGTCCAGCCTCGGCCAGGCATTCGGCCACTGCCTCGGCCGGAAAGCGATAGCCGTCGGTCTTGATGCGCGTCACGCGCTCCAGCGCGACGGAGGCGATGCAGCGGTAGTCGTCATAGAGCGCCGCGCAGGCATCGTGGGACTGGTAGAAACCGAGGATGATCACGGGGCGGCGCTTTTCCAGTTGGCAAGGCCGTCAGTGATTACCCGCTCGCCCTTCGCGCCGCAACGAACCGTTACAGAACGGGGGGCAGAAACACTGATCGCGGCCGCTGTTTGCCTTCCAGTCCGGCAGGGCGCGGATCAGCGCGATGGAGGGCGGAAGCGGTCCGACGGCTGCCGCCAGTCGGACGGCAGGCGCGACCAGCCCCTGCGGAAGCCCTCGGGATCACGGCGCCATCGACGCCACCAGACCAGCGCGACCCCGACAAGCAAAAGGAGGGCGGTGATGAGCCAGCCCTCCAGTGCATTCCAGTCGATCAAAGCGATGCCCGCCTCAGTACACACGCGCCTTGGGCTCGATGTACTGGATCTCGTTGGTCATGGTGTAGGTGTGGACCGGCCGGTCGTCGAGCGTCACCGTCTTCTTCGCGTCGTCAGCGAAGGCGAGGGTGTGCTTCATCCAGTCCTTGTCGTTGCGGTCGGGGAAGTCCTCGCGCGCATGGGCGCCGCGGCTCTCCTGCCGGCTCGCCGCCGATTCCATCGTCACGACGGCCTGGGCGATGAGGTTGTCGAACTCCAGCGTCTCGATGAGATCGGAGTTCCAGACCAGCGAGCGGTCGGTGGTCTTGACGTCGGACGCGCTGCGCCAGACGTCGGAGATGAGCTTGCGGCCCTCTTCCAGAACCTCGCCGGTGCGGAACACGGCGCAGTTCGACTGCATGACGCGCTGCATGCCATTGCGCAGTTCGGCGGTGGCGGTCGAGCCGGAGGCATGGCGGAAGGCGTCGAGACGGGACAGGGCGAGGTCGGAGGCGTTCGTCGGCAGATCCTCGTGCTTCTCGCCCGGAGTGACCGTCTCGGCGGCGCGCAGGCCGGCGGCGCGGCCGAAGACCACGAGGTCGATGAGCGAGTTGGAGCCGAGGCGATTGGCGCCATGGACGGAGACGCAGGCCGCCTCACCGATGGCCATGAGGCCCGGCACCACCGAATCGGCGTTGCCGTTCTTCTTGGTCAGCACCTCGCCGTGATAGTTCGTCGGGATGCCGCCCATGTTGTAGTGGACCGTCGGAATGACCGGGATCGGCT
>CAZEZD010000441.1:0-2668 GCA_964516115.1 uncultured Hyphomicrobiales bacterium | reverse complement strand
ACGAGAACGGCCAGATGGAGCGGTTCATGCGCCGCTTCGGCGAGCAGTTCCGCAACGACCCCCGCTTCGGTGGTCCGCGCGGCCAGGGCGGCCCGCGCTTCGGCGGCCCGCGCGGCCCCGGCGGTCCGCGATCGATGTCGCAGGGCTCGGGCTTCTTCATCTCGGCGGACGGCTACATCGTCACCAACAACCACGTCGTGCGCGGCGCGACCGAGGCCGACATCGTCATGGACGGTGGCCGCAGCTTCAAGGCGAAGGTGGTCGGCACCGACGAGCGCAGCGATCTCGCACTCCTGAAGGCCGAAGGCACCGACTTCCCCTTCGTCCGCTTCGCCGCCAACGCCCCGCGCGTCGGCGACTGGGTCCTGGCGGTCGGCAATCCCTTCGGCCTGGGTGGCACGGTGACGGCCGGCATCGTCTCGGCCCGCGGCCGCGACATCGGCTCCGGCCCCTACGACGACTTCATGCAGATCGACGCCGCGGTGAACCGCGGCAATTCCGGCGGCCCGACCTTCAACGTCAACGGCGAGGTCGTCGGCGTGAACACCGCGATCTTCTCGCCCTCAGGCGGCAATGTCGGCATCGCCTTCGCCATCCCCTCCGAGACGACCCAGAATGTCGTCGCGGCGCTGCGCGAGGGCGGCTCGGTCCAGCGCGGCTGGATCGGCATCCAGATCCAGGCGGTGACGCCGGAGATCGCCGAGAGCCTGAAGCTCGCCAAGCCCGAGGGCGCCCTCGTCGCCGGCATCCAGTCGGGCAGCCCGGCGGCCAACTCGGACATCAAGCCCTCGGACTTGATCATCGCCGTCGATGGCCAGCCGGTGCGCGATGCCCGCGACCTGTCGCGTCGTGTCGGCACCGCCCGCCCCGGCACGACGGTTCGCCTGACCGTCATGCGTGACGGCGCCGAGACGGCGGTCAACCTGACGCTCGGCCGCCTGCCGGACGAGCGCCGCAGCGCTTCCCTGCAGGACGGCCGCCGCGCACCGCCCAGCGACGTTGCTCCCGAGACGCCGCCCGCAGGTCCGCGTCTCGGCCTCTCGCTCGAGCCCGCCGGTCGCGGCGAGGGCATGGTGGTCACCGAGGTCGATCCCTCCGGTCCCGCCGCCCAGCGCGGCATCCGCCAGGGTGACGTCATCCTCGACGTCGCCGGGCGCTCGGTGTCCTCGCTGCGCGACGTGCGCGAGGCACTGAACGCAGCCCGTGCCGACGGCCGGCGCTCGGCGCTGATCCGCCTGCGCTCCGGCGAGGGACAGCGCTTCGTCGCCATCCCTCTCAATCCGAGCTGAGACAAAGGTGATGCCGGCGTCGAACCTTTCCGGCGCCGGCCGCTACTCACGAGTGATCCCGGACTGGCAACCCCAGTCGCCCCCCGCCAGCCGGGATCGTCTCGAGCGGGGCGGTCGGAACTCCATGTCCGGCCGCCCCGCCATTTTTTGTCTCCGATCCCCCAACGTCTCTCGCCGGTCTGAATCTCGCCGCGCCGGTCCGCCCGGGCGCGACGGACAACTGGATATGGCTCGCGGAGCCCGTGTAACATGGCCCCTATGCGGATTCTGATCATAGAGGACGACCGCGAGGCGGCGTCCTACCTCGTCAAGGCCTTCAAGGAGACCGGCCACGTCGCCGACCACGCCGCCGATGGCGAGAACGGCTTGGCCATGGCGGGCGACGGCCACTATGACGTGCTCATCGTCGACCGCATGCTGCCGAAAAAAGACGGCCTGACCGTCATCGCAGAACTGAGGGCCGCCGGGCGTGATACGCCCGCGCTCATCCTCTCCGCGCTCGGCCAGGTCGACGACCGGGTCAAGGGCCTGAGGGCCGGCGGCGACGATTATCTCCCCAAGCCCTATGCCTTTTCCGAGCTTCTGGCGCGGGTCGAGGTGCTGTCGCGCCGTCGCGCCGCCGGGGCGCCGGAAACCGTCTATCGCGTCGGCGATCTGGAACTCGACCGCCTGTCGCACCGGGTGACGCGGGCCGGCGGGGAACTCCTGCTGCAGCCGCGCGAGTTCCGCCTGCTCGAGTATCTGATGAAGAATGCCGGCCAGGTGGTGACCCGCACCATGCTGCTCGAACACGTCTGGGACTATCACTTCGACCCGCAGACCAACGTCATAGACGTCCACGTGTCGCGCCTGCGCTCCAAGGTCGACAAGGGCTTCGAGCGGCCCCTGATCCACACCATCCGCGGCGCCGGTTATACGGTGCGGGCGTGACCACGGCTGCGCCGGCGAAGGCGCCGCGCCGGCCGTCGGGCTTGCGCACGCTGGTTTCGACGACGGCGTTCAAGATCATCGCCGCCTATCTGCTGATCTTCGTGCTCTTCGCCGGCTTCGTCATCGGCTGGCTCGGTTTTGCGACGCAGCGGCTGTTCACCGACCAGCTCACCGAGACGATCACCGCGGAGGTGCGGGGCCTCGCCGAGCAATATTCAGTCGGCGGCATCCGCCGGCTGGTCGAGGTTGTAGAGGAGCGCGGCAATCGTCCCGGCGCCTCGCTCTATCTCGTCACCTCATTCACCGGCGACGCGATGGCCGGCAATATCGGCGAGTTGCCTGCCGGGACGCTGAACCGGCCCGGCTGGATCGAGACGGATTACCGCCGCGCCGGGGAGAGCGTCACCGACCGGACGCACCGGCGCCGTGGCGGAAAAGAAAGGGATGTT
>CAZEZD010000440.1:0-2694 GCA_964516115.1 uncultured Hyphomicrobiales bacterium | reverse complement strand
CCGCGCCTCGGCGTCCACTCCGTCGACTTCCTGCGCTTCATGGAGGAGGCCTCGGCCGAGTGGCAGACACTGGCCGACGCCTCCGACGAGGTGCTCGGCAATGTCCATCCCGTCCGCCGCGGCGGCACCATGCCGCAATCCATCACCGGCCGGGCCGGCTGGTACATGCAGGACATGGCCTGCGGCATCGGGCCGGACACCTGGCTGGCGGCCTCATCGGCGACAGACGTGGCGGTGACGGCCGCTGAACTCGTCATCGACGGCGAGCGGGCTGCCTATGCGCTCTGCCGCCCGCCCGGCCACCACGCCTATCGCGATGCCGCCGGCGGCCACTGCTTCCTCAACAACACGGCGATCGCCGCGCAGTACCTGCGCTCCGTCCATGACCGGGTGGCCATCCTCGACATCGACATCCACCACGGCAACGGCACGCAGGACATCTTCTACGACCGGCCCGACGTGCTGACCGTCTCGGTCCACGCCGACCCGTCGCGCTTCTACCCCTTCTTCTGGGGCTATGCGCACGAGCGCGGCACCGGGGCCGGCGAGGGGGCCAACCTCAACCTGCCGATCCCGGTCGGTTCCGGCGACGAGGTCTATGTCGCCGCGGTTGAATCGGCGGCGAAGACGATTGCCGCCTTCACGCCGGGGATGCTCGTCGTCGCGCTCGGCCTCGACGCCTCCGCCGACGATCCCTTCGGCGGCGCCAAGGTGACGGCAGACGGCTTCCGCCGCGCCGGCGCGGCCATCGCGCGGATGGGCCTGCCGACGCTCTTCGTGCAGGAGGGCGGCTATCTCTCCGATCGGCTCGGCCCCAATCTCACGGCCGTGCTCGGCGGATTCGAAGCCGCCGCCTGAGATCAGCCCTGTCGGTTCGACACCGGGCAGGTGTTCATGCCGAGGAGGGTATAGGCCGGGCACCAGCCGAGAGCGGCGGTGACGAGCGGCACGATGCCGATCCAGCCGACCCAGTTGAAGCCGGTGGCCGGGACGCCGGTGATGGCGAACAGCAGCAGTGCGATGCCGGCCACGATGCGCAGGATGCGGTCGGTGCCGCCGATATTGGTGGTCATGGAAACCTCCTCATCGATCCGCCGGCGCGGGGAGAGGCGCCGACGCGATCATCAGACGCTCTTTCGCCGGTCATGCAAGTGCGCGATTGCCGCGTGGCCATCGCTTGACACCTTTCTCCTGCCCCGCTCCCCTGAGACGGCAAGGGCCGCGGCGACAAGCGGCAGGGACGGGAGAGGCGCGTGAGGCCGCAGGGCAGGGGTCCGCTGGAGTCCCTCTACTTCACCTATCCGCATTTCGACGCCGTGCGCGCGCCCGAGCTCGACGGCGCCCGCGAGGTCCATCCGGTCGTGATCGTCGGAGCCGGTCCCGTCGGCATGACGGCGGCCCTGACGCTGGCGAAGTACGGCGTGCGCTCGCTCGTGCTCGACGCCAAGCCGACTTTCAACGACGGCAGCCGCGCCACCTGCATCGCCCGCCAGAGCTTCCACATCTTCGAGCAGGTGGGGGCAGTCGACGCCTTCCTCGCCAAGTCGCTCGGCTGGACCACGGGCCGCAGCTACTATCGCGGCCGCGAGATCTACCGCCTGACCATGCCGGACTCGGCGGACGAGAAGTTCCGGCCGATGTACAATCTTGAACAACAGTATACCGAGCAGTTCCTGTTCGGCGCCTGCATGGCGACGGGCCTCGTCGATTTTCGCTGGCAGAGCGAGGTCACGGCGACGGAGAATCGCACCGGCGGTGTGACGCTGACGGTGGCCTCGCCGCATGGTTCCTATCCGCTCCAGGCGGCCTGGGTACTCGCCGCTGACGGCGCCCGCAGCCCGATCCGCACCCAGCTTGGCCTGCGCCTGAAGGGCGACAACTACGAGGGGCGCTACGTCATCGCCGACGTGAAAATGGCCCATGACTACCCGACCGAGCGGCGCGCCTTCTTCGACCCGGCCTCCAATCCCGGCGGCACCGTGCTGATGCACAAGCAGCCGGAAGACATCTGGCGGGTCGACTATCAGTTGCGCGAGGGCGAGGATCCGGAGGAGGCGGTGCGCGAGGGGACAATCCGCGCGCGCGTCGGTGCCATCCTCGCCGACATCGGCCATGACGGGCCGTGGGAGCTCGAATGGTGGTCGATCTACACGGCCAACACGCTGGCCCTCGACGACTATCGCCACGGCCGGGTGGTCTTTATCGGCGATGCCGCCCACATCGTGCCGATCTTCGGTGTGCGCGGCCTGAATAACGGTCTGGCGGATGCGCAGAACATCGGATGGAAGCTCGCCTTCGTGCTGAAGGGCGAGGCCGAGGAGGCGCTGATCGACAGCTACTCGCCCGAACGCCGCGGCGCGACGCTCGACGTCTTCGCCAATGCGGCGAAAAGCACCCGCTTCATGACGCCGCCGACGCGCGGGTTCGCCCTGGTGCGCGAGGCGGTGCTGTCGCTGGCGCTCACCGAGGATTTCGCCAAAGGCTTCGCCAACCCGCGCCAGATGCAGCCCTACACCTATGCGCAGAGCCCGCTGACGCCCTTCGCGCGGCGCGACAGGGACTTCGCCGCCGGTCCAGACTCGGGCGCCGCCATGCGCAATATCCGTCTCGGCGAGAGCTTCCTGACCGACCACATGGGCGAAGGCTTCACGGCTCTGGTCTTCACCGATGGCGCGACGCTGCCCTCGCTCGCGC
>CAZEZD010000439.1:0-2695 GCA_964516115.1 uncultured Hyphomicrobiales bacterium | reverse complement strand
ATCGATCACAGGGGCTGGTATGGGCAATCGGGTCGGCGGGATCAACGTGGCGTTTCGTCGATCCGGACAGGCATGGTGCAGGCGTTGCCCAAGGGCAACGCCTCGGGTGTCAGCCCGTCGCCGACAGCTGTGCGGGAGCGTGCGCGGCATCGGCCTGCTTGCGGAACCGCACCAGGGTGTAGACGCCGAGCAGCGCGACCCGGCGCCGTTCCACCACCGCGACGCCGCCATGCTGCGCGGCCCAGGCCTCCAGCCGCTGGAACGGAAATTCCGGCCTGAGGCCGAAAGTATGGGCATGCTTTGAGAACCAGCGCTCGATGGCGGCAGCGAGACCGCGCTCCGAATAGAGGTGGTTCACAAGGATGATCTCGCCGCCGGGGCGGACGACCCTGGCGCATTCGTCCAGCACGCGCTCGGGGCGCTCCACCAGCGTGATGACGAACTGTGCCACGGCAGCGTCGAACATCCCGTCGGGATAGGCGAGGTCGTGGGCGTCCATGACCTGCACGTCCTTCACATGCGGGAAGGCGCCGCTCGCCATGCGTTCGCGCGCCTTGGCGATCATCGGCTCGGAGAGATCGATGCCGTGGATATCGAAGGACGGATCGTAGTCCTGGAACGACAGGCCGGTGCCGACGCCGACCTCGAGAATGCGCTTGCCGGCCTGTTTCGCCGCCGCGGTCGCCGCGCGGCGTCCCTTCTCGAAGAGGGGGCCGCACACGGCATCGTAGATCGGCGCCCAGCGGGCGTAGGCCCGCTCCATCGTTTCACGGTCGAGGTCTCCGGCCATGGCCAACTCCCGTTCCAGTCGCGGGAGCTCCGGGAATCAGGACCTGCCCGCCGCAATCCGGGACCCGCTACCAGCGAGCTGCGACAGTTCAACGACGGGCCGGCGGACGCCGGCGGCCTTGCCTGCTCGCTGTCACAAAAGCGCAAGGGGAATCTGCTGTTGGTGCCCGCATGATCGCAGAGCGGCCGGGAGCCGGACGATGGTGCAGACGCGGCACAGGGCCATTTTCATTTCGGACGTACATCTGGGCGCGCGGGGATGCCAGGCCGCGCTCCTGATCGATTTCCTCAGGCACAACGACGCCGACATCATCTATCTGGTCGGCGACATCGTCGACGGCTGGCAGCTCAGGCGCGGCTGGCATTGGCCGCAGGCGCACAACGACGTCGTGCAGAAGCTGCTCAGGACGGTGCGCAAGGGCAGCCAGATCATCTACCTGCCCGGCAATCACGACGAGTTCATGCGCGACTATTTCGGCACGCATTTCTGCGGCATCGAGGTCTTGGACCAGATCGTCCACCAGGCCGCCGACGGCAAGCGCTTCCTCGTCATCCACGGCGATGCCTTCGACGTGGTGGTGATGCACGCCCGCTGGCTCGCCCATCTCGGCGACTGGGCCTATGACGCCGCGCTCTACTGCAACCGCTGGGTGAATGTCGTCCGCCGCAAGCTCGGCCTCACCTACTGGTCGCTTTCGGCCTGGGCCAAGCTCAAGGTGAAGAAGGCGGTCAACTTCATCGGAGCCTTCGAGGAGGCTCTCGCCTCCGAGGCGCGCCGGCAGAGGGTTGACGGGGTCATCTGCGGCCACATCCATCATGCGGTCATCAAGGACCAGATCGGCATTCGCTACATGAACTGCGGCGATTGGGTCGAAAGCTGCACGGCCCTCGTCGAGGGGCACGACGGCCGCTTCGAGATCCTGCGCTGGACGATGGTGAAGGCGACGGCGCCGGAGCTTGCGCCGGTCGAGGAAGAGACGATGGAGATCTCGCTCGGCCTCCCCGAACGGCCTTCGGTGAGGGCCTGACCGGGGAGGACGGACCATGCGCCTAGCGATCGCCACGGACGCCTGGGCGCCGCAGGTGAACGGTGTCGTCCGGTCGCTGCAGGAGACGGCGAGGGCTCTCGGCGGGCAGGGCATCGCCGTCGATTTCGTCACGCCCGAGGGCCTGGCGAGCTGGCCGCTGCCGACCTACCCCGACATCCGCCTCGCCATCGGCGCCGGGCCGGCGGTCGCGGCCCGGCTGGAGGTACTGCGGCCCGAGGCCCTTCACATCGCCACCGAAGGCCCGATCGGCCATGCGGCGCGGCGCTGGGCGCTGTCGCGCGGCCTTCCCTTCACCACCAGCTACCATACCCGCTACCCCGAATATGTGCGCGCCCGGGCCCCCATCCCGGAGGCGCTGACCTACGCTTGGCTGCGCCACTTCCACGCTCCAGCCGCCCGCACCATGGTGCCGACGGAGACGATGCGGAGCGAACTCGCCAGCTGGGGCTTCGCCAACCTCTCGGTATGGACGCGCGGCGTCGATACCGCACTGTTCCGGCCGCGCGAGGGGCTCGTGGCGGAGTGGCCCCGGCCGCTCATGCTCAGCGTCGGCCGGCTGGCGGTCGAGAAGAACGTCGAGGCCTTCCTCGCCTGCGACCTGCCGGGCACCAAGGTCGTCGTCGGCGACGGACCGCAGCGCGCCGACCTGGAACGCCGGTTTCCCGAAGCGGTCTTCCTCGGCGTCAGGACCGGCGAGGCGCTGGCCGAAGTCTATGCCTCCGCCGACGTCTTCGTCTTCACCAGCCGCACCGATACCTATGGCAACGTGATGCAGGAGGCCATGTCCTGCGGCGTGCCGGTGGCGGCCTTTCCGGTGCCCGGACCGCTCGACGTCATCACCGATCCGGCCGTCGGCG
>CAZEZD010000438.1:0-2697 GCA_964516115.1 uncultured Hyphomicrobiales bacterium | reverse complement strand
AGACGAACTGCATCGTCAGGCCGAAGGCGTCCTGGATGAAGAAGGACTGCCAGACGGCCTGCGCCGCCGGCCAGTAGAAGAACACGATCGTGATGAACAGCTGCGGCATCAGAAGCGCGTAGGGCAGCAGCTTGCCGTCGAAGACAACGCGCTTTTCCATGCAGGGTCTCCCGGCGGCGCCGGGACGGAGATGATCCGCCCCGGTCGCCTGGTGTGATGCGTCAGGTCAGCGCGAGACGGTCCGCTCGAACTGGCGGAGCATGACGTTGCCGCGCGTGACGGCCGCGTCGAGGGCCGCCTGGGCGCTCTTCTTGCCCGCCAGCGCGGCCTCGATCTCCTCGGCCCAGACGTCACGCATCTGCACCATGTTGCCGAGGCGCAGACCGCGGGAGTTCTCGGTCGGCGGCTTGTTGGTGAGCTGCAGGATCGGGGTCTCCAGATAGGGGTTTTCGCGGTAGAAACCCGAAGCCTTCACCTGCTCGTAAGCCGCCAGTGTGATCGGCAGATAGCCGGAATCGGTGTGCAGCTTGGCCTGGCGGGTGGTGTCCGACAGGAAGGCGAAGAACTTGGCGACGCCACGATACTCGGCCGCCGGCTTGCCACCCATCACCCAGAGCGAGGCGCCGCCGAGCGTCGAGTTCTGCGGCGCGCCGGCTGCATCCGGATAATAGGGCATGGGCGCATTGGCCCACTCGAACTTCGCATTGGCCTTGACGTTGCCGTAGAAGCCCGAGGACGTCAGGAAGATCGGGCATTCGCCGGAGGTGAAGCGGCCCTCGCCCGTATTGGTGCGACCCGAATAGGAGAAGGTGTTGTCGCGCTGCAGGTCGATGAGATTCTGCAGATGGCGCACATGCAGCGGCGAGTTGAACTTCAGCTCCGTGTCGAAGCCGTCGATGCCGTTGGCGCGGGTGGCGAGCGGCACGTTATGCCACAGCGAGAACTGCTCAAGGTTCAGCCAGGTGATCCAGGCGGAGGAGAACCCGCACTTGTCGAAGCCGGCGGCGCGCAGCTTCTTGGCGGCCTCGAACACTTCCGGCCAGGTCTTCGGCGGCTGGTCGGGATTGAGGCCGGCGCGGCGGAAGGCGTCCTTGTTGTACCACATCACGGAGGACGACGAGTTGAACGGGAAGGACAGCATCTCCCCGCGCGAGGTCGAGTAGTAGCCGGCGACCGCCGGCAGATAGGCCTTGGGGTCGAAGGGCTCATTCGACTCGGCCATCATCTGGAACACCGGCTTGATGGCGCCGCGGGCGGCCATCATCGTCGCGGTGCCGACCTCGAAGACCTGCAGGATGTGCGGCGCGTTACCGGCGCGGAACGCGGCGATGCCGGCGTTCATGGTGTCCGGATAGGAGCCCTTGTAGGTCGGGACGACCCGGAACTCGGTCTGCGAGGCGTTGAAGTCCTGCGCCAGACGGTTGACGACCTCATTGTTGGCGCCGGTCATGGCATGCCACCACTGGATCTCGACCTGTGCGGCCGCGGGGCTCGCGGCCATCATCGCTCCGGCAGCGGCCGCGAGCAGAAAACGACGGTTGAACATCGGAAAGAACCTCCCAACAGGCGCCTTGCGGCGACGGTGCGGCTTGCGGCAAGGGCCGCGCCGTTCTGGGTCCGCCAGACGACGGACGCGTGACACTCTAGTGAAGGTTTGATGACAGGTTAAGGGGGCGGCCTGCCGATTCAGAGGTCATCCCGCCTTGTCCCCACCCGGATGGTTGGCGCATCCGCACGGGGTCGGACCTTCCCCGTCACGGCAGCCTCAGGCCCGATGATAGGGATGGCCCGCGAGGATGGTGACGGCGCGGTAGAGCTGTTCCATGGCCATGACCCGCACGAGCTGGTGCGGCCAGGTCATGGCGCCGAAGGAGAGCACGAGGTCCGCCTCCGTCCGGAGCGCCGGGTCGAGCCCGTCCGGCCCGCCGATGACGAGGGTCGTCGCATCCTCGCCGGCATCCTTCCAGCCGCCGAGGAGCGCGGCGAAATCGGCGCTGCCCATGCTGCGGCCGCGCTCGTCGAGCAGCACCAGCCGCCCTGCCCGCACGCGCCGGATGGCCGCCGCCTCCTCGCCCTTGCGGGCGATGGCGTCGGCAGCGCGGCTCTCGTCGAGGGTGACCGTGTCGACCGAGCGGAAGCCGAGCCCCTTGCCGGCCTTGGCGGCACGGTCCTGATAGCGTGCGGCAAGCTCCGTCTCCGGACCGGCCTTGGTCCGCCCGACAGCGACGAGGATCAGTCGCATGACGTGCTCCTGCGCGCCGCCGGCGCGGTCATGCCGTCAGGCCTGCGAGGCGATCAGTCTCAGCCTGCGAGGCGATCGCCCGGGCGTGCCGCCGACCACATCTTCTCGAGATTGTAGAAAGTGCGAACCTCGGGCCGGAAGACGTGGACGATGACGTCGCCGGCATCGACCAGCACCCAGTCGCAGGCCGGCAGGCCCTCGACGCGCACCTCGCGCACGCCGGCCTCCTTGAGCGCCTTGAGCAGGTAATCCGCGAGCGCGCCGACATGGCGGTGCGAGCGCCCCGACGACACCACCATGGCGTCGGCAATGGACGTCTTACCGGTCAGGTCGATGGCCTGGATTTCCTCGGCCTTGTTGTCCTCGAGCGTGTCGAGGACGAGTTTGAGGACGTCCGCGGAAGCGGGGCTTGCCGTCGGAGTCCCGGTGGGCGGCGCGCTGGCGGCCGGCCCCGG
>CAZEZD010000437.1:0-2708 GCA_964516115.1 uncultured Hyphomicrobiales bacterium | reverse complement strand
CGCTGATGATCGTCTCGGGCTTCACGAAGCCTGAATTCAAGGTCGAGGTCGAGGTGGTGGCCGCGAAGGCGGGCTGACGCCATCGAAGCGGGGAGGCGCGATCATGCTGCCGAAACAGCTCTGGGTGGAAATGACCACCGAGGAGTTCCGCTCCTCCGATACATCGCCCTGGATCGCCGTGCTGCCGATCGCGGCGGTGGAGCAGCACGGACCGCATCTCGCCGTCGCCGTCGACACGGTGATCGCCGAGGGCAATATTCAGGCGGTGCGCGACATCCTGCCGAAGGGCCTGCCGGTGACCTTCCTGCCGACGGTCTGGATGGGCAAGTCGGACGAGCACATCGCCTTTCCCGGCACCCTCACCATTTCCGCTGAAACGCAGATCCGCCTCCTGAACGAGATCGGCGACAGCGTGGCGCGGGCGGGGGTGAAGAAGCTCGTCCTTGCCAATTCCCACGGAGGCAATGTTGCGACGATGGAGATCGTCGCGCGGGATCTTCGCCGCCGCCACGGCATGTTCACTGTCCAGTGCTCCTGGCATCGGCTCGGCTCGCCCATGGGCCTTTTCTCGGAGTCCGAGCAGACGCACGGCATCCATGGCGGCGAGATCGAGACCTCGCAGATGCTGCATTTCCGCCGCGACCTCGTGCACATGGCGAAGGCGCGCGACTTCGTCTCCGCCGCTGTGGTGATGGAGCAGCGCTACCGGCACCTGAGGGCGACGCAGCGCGTCTCGTTCGGATGGATGAGCGAGGACCTCTCCACGGCCGGGGCGATGGGCAATGCGGCGGCGGCAACGCCGGCGAGCGGCCGGGAGCAGACCGAGTTCACGGCGAAGGCCTTCGTCGAGCTTCTGCAGGACGTCCACGCCTTCCCGGTGGACCTTCTGGGGACGGCGACGCTCGCCTGAGGCGGGCCTGCCGCGATCAGTGCAGGAAGGGCAGGTATTTGCCGAGAAAGTTGCCGGGGGCCAGCAGCGCGCCGGCCCAGATGAAGGCCGAGAGGACATTGGCGATCTGGAACTTCCACTGCGACATGGCCAGCATGCCGGCGACCAGCGGCACGGCGGCGCGCAGGGGTCCCGAGAACCGGCCGATGAAGATGGCCCAGACGCCCCATTTCTCGAAGAAGGCATGGCCCTTGGGCAGCATGTCGGGGTGTCGCGACAGCGGCCAGATCGTCGCGATGCGGTCCTTGAAATAATAGCCGAACCAGTAGGAGACGGCGTCTCCCAGCGTCGCGCCCATCGCAGCGGCGAGGAGGATCGGCCAGAACGGGATGCCGGCCGAACCGATTAGCGGGCCGAAGGCGACGATCATCGCCCAGGCCGGCACGATCAGCGACAGCACGGCGAGCGATTCGGCGAAGCACAGTGCGAAGATGATGGCGGGAGCCCAGGCCTGATTGGCTTTGACGAACTCGATGACCGGGGTGACGTAGGCTTCCATGCATCTCACGCTGCGGAAAGAAAGGCCCGAGAGCCAAGACGATCGCGCCCCTCGGGTCAAGCATGGTGGCGGTGGACAATCGTCGCGGACCGTCGACGGACAACGTGTGCGGCGATAAAGGAGGGGCAAGGGCTTACTGGAGGGCGACGCGATGGACATCGACACGTTGCGGGCGAACGCGAACCGCGTCCTCGACGACGCGACCATTCCGGAACTGCCGAACCACTACCGCGGCAAGGTGCGCGACAACTACGACCTCGCTGACGGCAGCCGCGTCATCATCGCCACCGACCGGATCAGCGCCTTCGACCGCATTCTCGCCGCCATCCCGTTCAAGGGTGAGGTGCTGACGCAGACGGCGCGCTACTGGTTCGAGGAGACGGCGGACATCTGTCCGAACCACGTCATCGCCTATCCGGACCCCAACGTGGTGGTCGGACAGCGCCTCGACATCCTCCCCGTCGAGATCGTGGTGCGCGACTATCTCGCCGGCACGACGGGAACCTCGGTCCTGACGCTCTACAGGAAGGGCCAGCGGCAGATGTACGGCATCACCCTGCCGGACGGGCTGAGGGACAACCAGCGGCTGCCCGAGCCGATTATCACGCCGACGTCGAAGGCTTTCGACGGGGGGCACGACGAGCCGCTGTCTCCCGAGCAGATCCTCGATCAGAAGCTCGTCACGCCGGACCAGTGGAAGAGGCTCACCGACTACGCCTTCGCGCTCTTCGCGCGCGGCCAGAAGCTCGCCGCCGAGCGGGGGCTGATCCTCGTCGACACCAAGTACGAATTCGGCACCGACCGCGACGGCCGCATCGTGCTGGCGGACGAGATCCATACGCCGGATTCGAGCCGCTACTGGAAGGCCGACAGCTATCCGGTGCGCTTCGCCGCGGGCGAGAAGCCCGACAGCTTCGACAAGGACTTCGTGAGGAACTGGGTGGTGGCGCGCTGCGATCCCTACAGGGATACGATTCCCGAGATCCCCGCCGACGTGATCGTCGCGACCGCGGCGGTCTATATCGAGGCCTTTGAGATGATCACCGGCAAGCGCTTCGACATCCACCCCGAGGAGGGGCGGGTGATCGACCGCATCCGCCGCAATCTCGCACGCTACTTCTGAGCCCTACCGCTTCAGCGCCTTCCGGACCGCCGCAGCAACCCCTTCGCCGTCGAGACCGTAGTGGCGGTAGAGGTGCGTCGGGGGGCCGAGCACCGAATAGGCGTCGGGCATGCCGACCTTGGTCAGGCGGGTGCCGA
>CAZEZD010000436.1:0-2712 GCA_964516115.1 uncultured Hyphomicrobiales bacterium | reverse complement strand
ACGGTGTGCGGCTCGCTGCGCGAGGCTCTCCAGAACCTCGACAAGGACCGCGCCTACCTGAAGGCCGGCGGCGTCTTCAACGACGACTTCATCGACAGCTACATCGAGCTGAAGATGACCGAGGTGATGCGCTTCGAGATGACGCCGCACCCGGTCGAGTACGATATGTACTACTCGGTCTGATGCGGACCGGGCGGGCCTCCGGGCCCGCCCTTCCTGTCCCGACCTGCCGGTGCATGCCGGAGAAAACCGATTCAAGGCTTCCTCCACCCCGCCGGCTTCGGGCGGCGGTCACCTTTCGCGGGCGCCCTCGGGCGCCCGTTTTGTTGGGAGTCACTCAGCCCGACGCGACACGACCCCGAAAGGTTCGTCGGCCTGAGCCGCTGTCGCGGCCCCCTCCCCCTCCGCCTTTGCCGCCCGCATCAGCTCGGAGCCGGCATAGGCTGCGTGAAAATCGCGCTCCACCTTGTCGAAGGGCAGGTCCGACCAGGAGCCGTGGTGGCGGAGGTACTCCATGTGCCGGCGCCCCCGCGCGTCGAATTCCTGCAGGATGGCGTCCGCCGTCCCGTCGAATTCGGTTGGCGCCACGCCGAAGCGCTCGCACAGCTCGATGTTGAAGGCCGGCGCCGCCTTCACCCAGGCGCCGTCGATCTTCAGGACCGAGAAGCCGTGATCGACGAACAGCGTGCTGCCACCCATCTGCCGCGTCAGCTTCTCCGAGGTCAGGTGGTTTGTGACGTCGGCGAGGCCGATGGCGGAGGGAATGCCGACTGCCCGGGCGAGCGCCGACAGGAGCACCGCCTTGGTGATGCAGTAGCCGTAGTCGACGCCGAGCACGGCACTTGCTGTGTGGTGCTCCGGCGTCAGGCGGAAGTTGAAAGGGTCATACCGCCAGCCGTCGCGCACATGGTAGAAGAGCCTGATCGCCTTCTCGCGGTCGTCGGCCGCGCCCGCGACGATGGACGCCGCCCGCGCGCCGATGGCCGGGTGGTCGCTGTCAATCAGGCGGCCGGGCGCGCGATAGGCGGGATGGTCGCCGAGCGGGTCCCCCGGCGCGGTATGCACCACCTCGATCATCGCCGACACCTCTTGCCTGCTGCTATTGGACCCGTCACGGCAGGTTCGATGGCGCGCCAGCCGGTCGTCAACCCGGCCGTTCAGCAAGGCCGGCTGCAGGCATCAGGCGTCCGGCTGCGACGGCGCTCGGTGACCTCTCGCGGCGGGATGGATCTCACAGCACCAGGAAGGCAGCGGCCAGCGCCATCGTGATGGCCCAGGCGCCGATGCGGCCGAGCGTCCATTCCGGGTCCTTCACGTCGCCGGGAAGCACCAGGCTCGTCTCCTCCGGATCGATGCAGCCGAGCGCCAGGCCGGCGCGTTCCGCCGCCCGCATCAGCTTCGCCATGTCGGCTTCGACGGTGACCAGTCCGAATACGCGGTCCATCACGTCACTCCGTACGCTCGAGGCCATCCTGGCCGCTGGAGTCGGACGATAAGGGCGCGCACGTAAACGAGGCCTTGTCGCCGGCGACGGCTTCGGCGACGTCGGCTCCTCCAGCGCCATAAGCGGATCGGCTGTGGCATTTTTGTCGCAAGTCGGCGAAGCATAACCGCTGTCATGGCGGTGTCGCAGGGACGCGCTCCGCTCTAGCCTGTCGTTCAACAGGAGCCCGCCATGTCCGATCCGCTGCCCGACCCCGACCATTCAGAGACGCCCCTCAGCCGTTCGCAGGCGGCCGAGCTCGCCGAGGATTCCGGCACCAGTGCCCCGGGCAATCCGACGATCGGCGACGTCGTCGCCGCCCGCTACGACCGCCGCGACCTGATGAAGGGACTGCTCGGCGTCGGCGCCATCACGGCGGCGCTGGGACCGGCGACGCTCGCCGCGCGCACCGCCGCCGCGCAGCCGGCGGGCGTCGACAATACGACGCCCTCCTTCGGCTTCAGGGAACTGTCCTCGGCTCCCACCGACCGCGCCGAAGTGGCCGAGGGCCATGCGGCCGAGGTGCTGATCCGCTGGGGCGATCCGGTTCTCGCCGATGCGCCGCCCTTCGCCCCCGCCGCCCAGACCGCCGCGAGCCAGGCGCGCCAGTTCGGCTACAACAACGACTATCTCGGCTATTTCCCGATGCCCGGCGCCGCCGATCCCTCGCGCCACGGCCTGCTCTGCGTCAACCACGAATATACCAGCGAGGAGCTGATGTTCCCCGGCCTCGGCCGGCAGGACGCCGGTGGGCCGCTCGGCCGCGACAAGGCCTTCGCCGGCATGACGCCGGACCTCGTCGCCATCGAGATGATGGCCCATGGCGGCAGCGTGCTCGAGGTGCGCCGCGAGGGCGAGACCTGGCAGGTCGTCGCCGGGTCGCGCCACGCCCGCCGCATCACTGCCGAGACGCCGATGGAGATGACCGGTCCGGCCGCCGGTCACCGGCGCCTGCAGACAAACGCCGATCCGACCGGCCGACGCGTCCTTGGAATGCTCAACAACTGCGCCGGCGGCCGCACACCCTGGGGCACCTGGCTGACCTGCGAGGAGAACATCAACGGCTACTTCACGGGACGCCTGCCGGAGGGCCATCCGGAGGCCGCGAACTACCGTCGCATGGGCATTCCCGGCCGCTGGCTTAACTGGGGCGATCATGTCGACCGCTTCAGCCTCGACAAGGAGCCGAACGAGCCGAACCGCTTCGGCTGGGTGGTCGAGATCGATCC
>CAZEZD010000435.1:0-2724 GCA_964516115.1 uncultured Hyphomicrobiales bacterium | reverse complement strand
CGCGCCGGCCGAAGGGCCCGCCGCAGGCTGCATGTCGGTCTCGGGGGCGGCGGGAGGCCAAACGGTCGGAAGCAAGTCACTGCGCGACACCTGCCCGTTGGTCGCGGCCTCGATCTGAAGCGCCACGTCAGCCCGGATGCGCTTCGTCCGGTGGCAAAGGTCGTGAACGCTAGGCTGAGACATGCCGATCCGGCGGGCCAGCTCTGCCTGGCCTCCGACGATCTCAACCGCCCTCCGAACATGCTGTCGAAACTCGCTCATAGCCAACCTATAGGTTTTCCTATGGATCAGCGTCAAGAGGCAATCAATCGGACTACCTATCGCTCGGCCTTGGTATTCTTAGGCATGGCTATAGGTGACCGCATCCGATCCCGGCTTCTCGAATTGGGCATGAGCGAATCCGAGCTCGCCCGGAAGGCTGGTGTCAGCCAGCCCGTGATCAATGATCTCGTGAACGGCCGGCAACGATCCTCGAAATTCCTGCCGGAGATCGCCGACGCGCTAAACATCCCGGCACAGGAGCTCGATCCGCGCTATGGGACGAGCGGAACCGCGGCGCCAAGCCGGATCATGGGCAACCGCGACCTGCCCATCTTTGCAGCTGTTGAAGGTGGACCGGGGGAGCTGGTCGTTTCGACCGAGCCGATCGAGCTGGTACCGAGGCCCTGGTACCTCGGCGAGGTTCGCGATGGCTACGGCGTCCTTGTTGTTGGAGAATCCATGTGCCCCGCATTCAATCCGGGGGACATGGCCATCGTTAATCCGCGCCTCCCGCCCATGAAGGGAAGGCATCACATTCTTGTTGGCGGCGAAGACGATGGAGAGTTCCGGGCAACCATCAAGAAAATCACCACCTGGACACCTGACGAGTGGGTGCTGGAACAGTACAATCCGCCTCCAGGCCAGGAGCCAGAGTTTAGAGCTTCGCGACGCCAGTGGACAAAGGCCTACCGTGTGGTTGGAAAGTACGAAAGCGGCTGAGGAAGCACCATGGGGAGAGTGGCAAAGGCGGCGGCCTGGGTAGGTGGCACATTCGTGGCCCTAACCGGACTTGGTTGGATCGCCGGCCAGCTGGACCCCAGCCTTAGCCCGCCTGATCCCGCCGAGATCTACCTGCCCAATCCTCAACCGACGATCCCTCCCGCGCGGGTCGTTCACGCGGCACAGCCTAGAATGACTGCTCGCCAGCGAGAGCAGGAACAGCACAACGATCAGCTCGACTTGACACGGCGGACGCGATCCCCCGGCGTGTCTTCGTGGGAGGGCATGGTCGGTGCCTTCGGCGCCGCGCGAACAGCCGCGACGGAATGCCCCCGCCTGGTTTATCGGGAGGCCGAGGTCAACGCCCTCGCCTACGCATGGGAGATTTCCGTCGATCGCCTCCCCACGGCGACAGTCTACTTGGCCGCCCGATCTTCGTCTGCCGAGCAGGCCCGGCGGGATCGCAGGCAGTTCTGCGCGCAAGCTTGGCGCGCATACGGCCCCAACGGATCGACAGCCCACCTTATAGATCGCCGATAGGTTCTCCGGTTGCCTATAGCCTTTCCTATTGACGGATACCTATAGGCAATCCTATAAGTTGGTCTCCCCTACAGGAGGCCAGCCGTGCTGCCCATCGATACCGGCATTCCCGTCCCACCGCTCCAGTCCAACGCCCGCGTCTATCCGCTGAAGGAGATGCGCGAGGGCGATTCCTTCTTCGTTCCCGTGCCGCGCGAGCCACCCAGCACGTTCGCCCACCGCCGCGCGGTCCGGCAGAAGGGCCTCGCGGCCCGCCTCCGCTCCGAGCCGGTGCGCGCCATCGGCAAGTTCATCGCCCGACAGGTCGAGGACGGCGTGCGCGTATGGCGCATCGGCTGACCCCCTTCCCATCCCGACAATCCGCGCCACCCGAGGAGGCCGTCATGTGCATCCACGCCTATCTCTCCCCCACCGACCACAGGCAGCCCGAGGGCTGGCCCAACCCGCGCGCCTTCATGACCGAGCGGGAGGCCATCGCCGCCCGCATGAACGAGGACGGCCGCCGCATCGCCGCCGAGAAGGGCGACTGCGCCGAGACCGATCTCACCCGCCTCGGCTGGCGCCTCGAGCAGGTGAAGGCCCACCAGGCGGACCTCGCCCGAGACTGGGATCGCCTCGACGCCGAGCTGGCCGAGGTCGCCCGCACCGCCGGCGCCATCCGCGCCGACCATGCCCAGACCGACGCCGGCGACGTGGACCTCGTCGACTGCGGTCCCGCATCGCTTGCCCCTGACGTCCGCGAGCCGGACCTCACCGACATGGACATCGCCTTCGGTGTCGAGAGGGCGGCGTGATGTCGGGCCGCAGCCCGGTCATCTCGCGAGACACGATCACGCCGAAGGACGACGTCCTGGCGTTCATGCTCGTCGATCTCGTCGCCGCCATGCGCGGGCGCTTGCCGCTCTACTTTGCCGCAGTCGGCACCGGCGACGCCGAGGATTTTCTTCGCGACATGGCGAAGCCACTCGTCCTGTCCCTTCGCAGTCTCGCCATCGAATTCCTGCGAGACGAGCAGGGACGGCACCTGCCGCCCGGCCAGATCGACGCACTCGTCGCCAGCACGCTCACCACAGCGACAGTCCTCGCGGGCAGCGCAAAGGAGTCCGCATGACCACCCCCGTCGCCACGCTCCAGGCCGAACTGGAGGAGTCTCTCCTCGCCGAGGTGAAGGCCTTTGGCGAGGCCTACGTGGCCGCCAACCCC
>CAZEZD010000434.1:0-2734 GCA_964516115.1 uncultured Hyphomicrobiales bacterium | reverse complement strand
GGAACGGCAGGGCGAGAATGTTCGCCTCGGGAATGAAGCTCGCCAGCGGCGCGACATTGGTGCGGTTGATGTCGATGGCGCCGATGCGCGTCTGCTCGATGGTCTCCTTCTCCTCGCCGAGCTGGCGGGAGTGGAAGATGCGGAGACGGTGACGCCCGCCGGACCGTTCCGTAATGAGCCGGCCCATGAACTCCAGCGCCTTGACGGTCGGATAGTCGGCGGGCTGCGTGTCGGCGACGCGGAACTCGCGCGCCACGGCGGGACCGGCAGGCCCGGCGGGTACGATAGCAAGCGCCAGGACGCAGGCCATCGCACCGCTCCGCCAGGATGACAGGGACCCGTTCATTGCCTGACCTTCGCAACAGCGTGCCGACCCGGCACCCATCATGGACGAACCATGCCACAGGTCGCGCGTCCTTTGCCATGGCCGCGGCCGGTGCGCGTCTGAACAGCCGACAATTGTTTCATTCGCGTGTCGCGCGGTCGACAGACCCCCAAGAGGCGCAGCGCGGCGATGACATCAGCCCGAAACGCCGCCAGCCGATGGTCCGGCGCAATCGAGGGCGCTGCCGGCAACGGCAAGCGCCCCAACCGCCGTCAGCAAATGCTGGAGACTTCCGCATGACCTTCCGCCGTGTCGCCGCCACCCTCGCGCTGACCGTCGGCCTTCACGCCCTCGCCGCGGGAGCGGCGCGGGCCCAGGAGGACATCGGCATCCCCGAATGCGACCGCTTCATCACCAGCTACGAGGCCTGCGTCACCACCAAGGTGCCCGCCACGCATCGCGTGACCTTCGCGCAGCAGGTGGCCCAACTCCGCATCACCTGGCGCTCGCTGGCCCAGGACCCGCAGACCCGCCAGCAGCTCGAAACCATCTGCCGCACGCAGGGCGAGCAGATGCGGCGCGGCCTTGAGCCGTTCGGCTGCGCCTTCTAGCGCACGCAGGCCGCCAGAATGCGGCGGCGGATGTCGGCGATGCCGTCGAGCTGGTAGGTGCCCTCGAAGCGCCAGCGCCGCGATCCCTCCAGCCGGACCGACAGGGTTCCGGTGGCCGGCAATTGCTGCAGGAACTCCCTGACATTGCCCGGATAGAGCGCCTGGTGGCGGTCGCGCGTGCCCTCCCAGATGTCGCCCGGCGCAAGCCGGTCGTTGATCCGCACGGTGGCGAAGACGTTGGTCGTGTTCATGACCGGGATCTCGCGGCCGACCCCCAGCACCGCACGGCCCTCGCGGCAGGCGACCTGAAGGATGATGCCCTCCTCGCCCCAGGGCTCGACCGGCCGCTGCTCGGCGATAATCTCGCGGCCCGCCGGCGTCGAGGTGGCCTTGACCTCCCAGCGCCCGACGACCGCGGCGCCATCGGCCTCAGGCGTGGCGAGCGAGGCCGCCAGACCGTCGAAACAGGCCAGACGCTCGGCGACGCCCGTCTCCCCGGCGCAGCGGCGCAGCGCATCCGCCAGCGCCACTTCGCTCGCCGGGGCGGCAAGCGGAGCGGCGATCAGCAGCAGGAGGGTGAGACTGAGGACTGGCGAGGCACGGTTCATCACGGGAAAATGGGGCGTCGGCGCCGCCGCGGCAACCCGCCAGGAGGTCGCAGAGGCACCGGCACGGCAAAAAATCGCTGCATTGCGCCGCCCGGAGCAGATCAGGCCTGCGCGACGAGCCTCCCGCCGCGGCCGCAGCACCCCATATTCATGACCGGACCGCCAGACGAGGACAGGCCATGGGCGAGACATTCCGCGACGACGAGGCGGCCGGGCGATTCGTGCTCGACGTCGCCGGCCGGCAGGCCTTCGCGATCTACCGCCGGGAGGGCGATACCCTCGTCATCGACCATGTGGAGGCCGAGCCGGCCCTGCGCGGCACCGGCGCGGCCGGCCGCCTGATGGAGAAGGTCGTGTCCATCTCCGAGGCCGAAACGCGGCGCATCGTTCCGCGCTGCGGCTATGCGGCGAGTTGGCTCAGGCGGCGCGCCGGCTGATCGGCCGGTTCAGCCCGCCATCTTGCCGGGGTTCATGATGCCCTGCGGGTCCACGGCGCGCTTCAGCGAGGCCATCAGCGCCATGGCGGCGTCGCCGTGTTCGGCGGCGAGATATTTCATCTTGCCCTGCCCGACGCCGTGCTCGCCGGTGCAGGTGCCCTCCATCGCCAGCGCCCGCTCGACGATGCGGCCCATGAAGGCCTTGCACTGCTCGACGCTGTCCGGGTCGCTCTCGTCCATCAGCGGCAGGACGTGGAAATTGCCGTCGCCGACATGGCCGACGATGGGGGCGATGAGCCCGTGCTCATCGATGTCCTTCTTCGTTGCCTCGATGCACTCGGCGAGGCGCGAGATCGGCACGCAGACATCGGAGGACTGACCCTTCCAGCCGGGCCGGAGCGCCAGCGCCGCCCAGTAGGCGTCGTGGCGGGCCTGCCAGAGGCGCGAGCGGTCCTCGGCCTTGGCCGCCCACTGGAAATCGCCGGCGCCGTAGTCGTCGGCGATCGCCCGGAAGCGCTCGACCTGCTCGGCGACGCCCGCATCGGTGCCGTGGAACTCCAGCAGCAGCAGCGGCTTCTCCGGCAGGCTGAGCTTCGAATAGGCATTGACGGCGCCGACCTGCACCTCGTCGAGGAGTTCGATGCGCGCCATGGGAATGCCGCTCTGGATGGCGGCGATGGTGGCGTCGGCGGCGTCCTTCACCGTCGGGAAGGAGCAGGTGGCGGCCGAGATCGCCTCGGGGATGCCGTGCAG
>CAZEZD010000433.1:0-2735 GCA_964516115.1 uncultured Hyphomicrobiales bacterium | reverse complement strand
TCGTCGGATAGGCCTCGATCTGCGCCTTCGAGGCAGGGAAATGCATCACCCCGTCCTGCGTCCCGGCAATGAACAGCGAGGGCTGGCGGATCGGCTGGCCGCGCCATGGCGCCATCAGCGCGGCGTTGCGCCTTAGGTTGCGATACCAGTTGAGCCCGCCGCGAAAACCCGAATGGGCGAACTGCCCCGCGAGATAGGCCATGTGCTCCGGGGGCAGCCAGTGCGGCAGATCGCCGGGCGGATCGGTGTTGGCGTAGATGCCACCGGGCGTTTTCAGCCGGATCATCGACTTGCGTCGACCCGCGCGGTCACCGAACCCGTCGAAATAGATGCGCTTCAGGCTCTCCTCGGGGTCGCGGTCGAGTTCGGCATCGGCGACGCCCGGCGCCTGGAAATACTGCATGTAGAAGTCGCGGATGCCGAGCTTCTCCAGCGCCGTCAGCAGGTCCGTGTAGGCCGGCGGCGTCCACGGCACGCTCATGCCGACCACGGCGCGAAAGATGTCCGGGCGCAACAGTGCACAGTGCCAGGCGACCGGCGCACCCCAGTCGTGGCCGACGATGACGGCGCTGCCCGCTCCGAGCACCTTCACCAGTTCCACCTGGTCGGCGACGAGGTCGAGGATCGAATAGCGCTCGATCTCGGCCGGCGCGTCGGTGTGGCCGTAGCCACGCATGTCGGGCGCTACCGCGCGATAGCCGGCGGCCGCCACCGCGCGCATCTGGTGCCGCCAGGAGGCCCAGCCCTCCGGCCAGCCATGGCAGAAGAGAACGAGCGGCCCGTCGCCCAGTTCGGCGATGCGCATGGCGATGCCGTTGGCCTTCACCATTCTGAGCGGGATCGGCGAAGCGTCGGGCACGGACATGGGGGCTCCGGGTGAGCGTTGAGGAACAGGAGCCTGCCCCAGCGGTTGGCCCTTGAACATTCCCCCGAACAGGAGGCGGCGGTGCCGCGCAGCGACTGGCTCACGACGTCTTCCCCCGATCGGCGGATATTGAGTGGAGGAAGCAGGTGGTCTTGACTGATCGAACGATTAGGACCCCATGACCGCAACCGCATCTCGCCCACCCGCCAGACCCTCGTCGCGCGAGGACATTCTCGACGCGGCCGAGGCCCAGTTCGCCCGGCGGGGCTTCGAGGGAGCCTCGATGCGGGGCATCGCGGAGGCCGCAGGCGTCGCCCAGGCGCTCCTGCACTACCACTTCAAGAGCAAGGAAGGCCTGTTCGAGGCCATGTTCACGCGTCGCTCCAGCGCCATCAACCGCATCAGGCTGGCGCGTCTCGACGCCATGCTGGCGCGCGGACAGGCAGCAGTGGAGGACATCGTCGAGGCGCTGCTGCGCCCGACCGTCGAGGCGGGCCATGACCCGAACCTCGGCGGCGGCCGTTTCGCCAGCCTAATCCTCGCCACCAGCGCCGCCGAGGGCGACTGGCAGAAGGGCCTGGTCGCCAGAAGCTATGACGCCATGGCGGAGCGTTTCATCGGTGCCCTCATGACGGCCCTTCCAGGCCTTGACCGCGCCAATGCGACCTGGGGCTATCTCTTCATCGTCGGGGCGGCGCTGACCCAGATGGCGCCGACCGGGCGCGCCGACCGGCTGTCGGGCGGTCAGACCAGCGATCACGACACCGACGCCATGCTATCGCGGGCCGTTACCTTCGCCGCGGCAGGCCTGAGGGCCCTCGCCGCCCGACGCGGACCCGGCCTCTGGCCCCACGATACCGAGACTTGAGGAGACATCCATGCCACGCCGCATCATCGACCTGTCCGTGGCGCTGCGCGCCGACATCGCCTCCGACCCGCCCTCGGCCCTGCCCTCCATCACCTATGTCGACCACAAGCAGTCTGTGGCGCAAATCCTGCCCTTCTTTCCCGGCCTGACGCAGGACGACCTGCCGGGCGGCGAAGGTTGGGCCGTGGAGCAGCTCAACGTCTCCACCCACAACGGCACCCATCTCGACGCGCCCTACCACTTCCACTCGACGACGGATGGCGGCAAGCCGGCCTGGACCATCGACGAGATGCCGCTCGACTGGTGCTTCCAGCGGGGCGTGAAGCTCGACTTCCGACATTTCCCCGACGGCTACGTCGCCACCGTTGCCGATGTCGAGGCGGAACTCGCGCGCACCGGCGTGACGCTCCAGCCGCTCGACATCGTGGTGGTCAACACGGCGGCCGGCGCCCGCTACGGCGAGCCGGACTATGTCGGCCGCGGCTGCGGCATGGGCCGCGAGGCGACCCTCTACCTCACCGACCGCGGCGTCCGGATCACCGGCACCGATGCCTGGAGCTGGGACGCGCCCTTCGTCCACACGGCGCGCAAATATGCCGAGACGGGTGATGCCGCCCTCATCTGGGAGGGGCACCGCGCCGGCATGGTGCGCGCCTATGGCCACATCGAGAAGATGACCAACCTCGACCAGTTGCCGGCGACCGGCTTCACCATCGCCTGCTTCCCCTTCAAGATTCACAAGGCCTCTGCCGGCTTCTGCCGGGCGGTCGCCATCTTCGAGGAGTAAGGGCCATGAAACTCGTCACTTTCGTCGGCTCGCACGGACGCGACCGCCTCGGCGCCATCGTCGGGCCGGAGGGCGACGAGCATGTCCTCGACCTGGCCACCGCGGCCCATCGCGACCACGTACCGGCGACGGCCTTCCGTTCGATGCTGGCGCTGATCGAGGCCGGCCCGCGCGCGCTCGACAGCGCGCGAGAGCTCATCGCCCGGCACGGCATC
>CAZEZD010000432.1:0-2738 GCA_964516115.1 uncultured Hyphomicrobiales bacterium | reverse complement strand
ATGCGCCGGGCCATCGCCGAGGACAAGGGCGACGCCGACCGCTGGGACCTGAAATATGTCCGTGGCGGGCTGATCGACATCGAGTTCGTCGCGCAGGCCCTGCAACTCGTCCACGGCGCGCGCCACCCCGACATTCTCGACACCAACACGATCCGCGTGCTGGACAAGGCCGCCGCCGCCGGACTCCTGAAACCGTCGCAGGGCGATGCCCTGCGGTCGGCCTGCCGGCTCTACCAGCGCCTGACGCAGATCCTCAGGCTCTGTCTGGTGGATGTCTTCGATCCGAAGACCGCCGCGCCGGGCCTGAAGCGCTTGCTCGCGCGGGCCGGCGAGCTGCCGGATTTCGCCACCGTCGACGCCCATCTGGCGGAGGTGCAGAAGCAGGTTCGCAAGGCCTTCGAGAGCATCGTCGGACCCCTCTAGGGAGGGTCAGGCGATCACCGCCGCCGCGCCGGGACCGTCGACCGGCAGCCTGACGACGACCGTCGTGCCGCGCCCCAGCGTCGAGCGGATGCGCAGCGACCCGCCATGCATCTCCACCAGCGACTTGGCGATGGCAAGGCCAAGCCCCGACCCCTGATGGTCGCGCGAGAACTGGCTCTGGACCTGCTCGAAGGGCTTGCCGAGCTTGTGCAGCGCATGGCGGGGAATGCCGATGCCGGTGTCCTCGATGGCGATGGCGACAACGCCGCGGGCTTTGCGGGCGCGCACCGAGATCATGCCGCCACGCGGCGTGAACTTCACCGCGTTGGACAGGAGGTTGAGGGCGATCTGCTTGATGGATCGCCGGTCGGCGACGAGATCCATGCCGGCGGGCACCTCGGCCTCGATCAGGATCTCCTTGTCGGCGGCCATCTTGGAGACGACGCGCATGGTCTCGTCCAGCGTCTCCTCCAGGCAGATCGCCGCCGGCTCCAGCGTCAGCCGGCCGGCCTCGATGCGCGCCATGTCGAGGATGTCGTCGATGAGGGACAGCAGGAAGTGCCCGCTGTCGTGGATATCGCGGGCGTATTCGAGGTATTTCAGCGCGCCGAGCGGGCCGAAATGCCCGTCCTTCATCACCTCCGAGAAGCCGATGATGGCGTTGAGCGGGGTGCGCAGCTCGTGGCTCATGGCGGCGAGGAACTCCGACTTGGCGCGGTTCGCCTCTTCGGCCTGCGTCTTCTGCTCGGAATACATCTCCGCGAGCTCGGCAAGCTGCTGGGTCTGCTTCTCGAGCGTGTACTGGCTGCGCTGGAGGTCGGCGACGCCGGCGCGCAGGCGCTGTTCGCTGGCGGTAAGCTGCGTCTCGTGGCGCTTCAGCGCGGTGATGTCGGTGCCGACCGAGACGAAGCCGCCGCAATGGGTCCGCCTCTCGCTGATCTGCAGCCAGCGGCCGTCGACGAGTTCCACCTCCAGGTCGCGGGAGCCGTCATGCGAGCGATCCGACAGGACGCGGCCGTCCTTGACCCGCGCGCCGCCGCCGGTCGCCGCCAGGATCTCGTCATAGCGGCCGCCGGGGAGCGCCTGCTCCTCGGTGAGACCGTTCAGCTCGCGGAACTTCGAGTTGCAGACGACGATGCGGTCCTGGTCGTCGCAGACCACGAAAGCCTCCGAAATGGTCTCGATGGCCTCGCGAATGCGATGGTCGGCGGCGGCGTTGCGCGCGGCGAGTTCGAGCTGCTCGGTGATGTCGACGACGATGCCGACGAATCGGGGATGGTCAACCCCGGAGAGGCTGAGGCCGCGGCCGCGGGCACGCAGCCAGATCCAGCGCCCGTCGGCGTGGCGCATGCGGAACTGGAAGTCGACGGCGTTGCGCGGATCGAGATCGGTGAGGTTGGCGATGCCGCCGAGATAGCCGTCGTCGGGGTGAAGCAGAGGGAGGAGTTCGTCGAAGGTAACGAGCCCGTCGCGGTCGCTCATGCCGAGGATCTCGAACATGGAGGCGGACCAGTACATCTGGTGTGTGCCGATCTCCCAGTCCCACAGACCGCAGCCGCCGCTCTCCAGCGCCGCGTCGATGGTGGCGCGGGCGTTCTGGTTGATCATGTCGGCGGTGGCGGCGCGCATGGTCTGGATGTGGAAGGCAAGGCCGATGACGAGAAGCAGCAGGCCGGTGGTGGTGAACAGCGTGCCGGTCAGCACCGAGGAGCGCCACCACTGCGCCAGAGCTGCATCGGGCGTCTGCAGGACGTAGAGATGGGAGAGCGGCAGCGGCAGTGGCCGCGTCACCAGAATCACGTCGGCTCCTGACGACAGTTGGATTGCGATGGCGCCAGCGCCGATCGCCGGCGGCGCGGCGAAGACATCGCGCACCGGCTTGCCGATCCACTGCCGGGCGGCCGGCGGCGTTGCCGCGACGACGTGTCCGGAGCCGTCAGCGACGAGGATGATCCGGCCGGCGGACGCGCCGATGCGCGGGGCGGTCAGGTCGAGCGCCAGCTGGGCCGCCGTGCCGACGTCGCCATCGGTGACCGCGATGCGGTGGTTGAGATCGATGTCGATGGCCGATGCGGCGATGGCGAGGTCGGCGCCGATGCCGTTGAGCGCCTCGACCCGGCTGGTGAGAATCTGCTGGACGGCGCCGGCGCCCATGACGACGAGGAATGCGATGATGAGGGTCGGGACGAGCCGCCGCAGGAGCGGCTCGTAGGGGGACAGCCAGGTCTCCAGCGACGTGTCGAACGTGCTGGCGAAGCCCTGCGATCTCGTGGCGTGAATCAGCGCGTCCGCGCTGGGCGCGACACTGCGCTCCA
>CAZEZD010000431.1:0-2748 GCA_964516115.1 uncultured Hyphomicrobiales bacterium | reverse complement strand
CTGGATCTTCTTCAGATCGCCCTTCGAGGTCGGCTCGGCCGCGACGTCGACGCCCGCATCGCGCATCGCCGCCACCATGTCCTTCGACGTGACGAAGCCGTCATAGCCGATGAAGCGCAGGAAATACTGGCCGGTTTTGCCGCCGAGGCGCGACCCGCGCTTGGCCAGCACGTCGAGCAGGCCGATCTGATCCTCCGCCGGCCATTCGCTCAGGAACTTGCCGAAGGAGCCGTGCTCCTGCGCCACCGCCGTGACGAAGGCGGCGTTCTCCCTCACCGACTTGATCTTCTGCGGGTTCTTCACGATGCGGCCATCACGGGCGAGGTCATGCCAGAACTCGTCCGGCTGGAAGGTGAGCGCCTGCGGCACGAAGCCGAGAAAGGCCTCCTCGAAACCCGGCCACTTCTTCTCGATGACGCTCCAGACGAAGCCGGCGGAGAAGACCCGCTTTGCCATCTCGGCCAGCACGCGGTCGTCGGTGACGGCGGCGAGCGCGGCTCTGCCGGGCACCGGGGGCAGCAGCGTCGCCAGCACCGCCTCGCCACCCTTGCGCTTGGCGGCGCGTGCCCGGATCGTCCTGAAATCGGTCATGGCATTCCCCCTTGCGCCCTCATCCCATGCCGAAATGCCGGATCGCGGCAAGAGGCCTCACCACCGCCCAGCCCCTCCGCGGTGATGCGCGTGGGTGATGGCGATGGCCAGCGCATCGGCGGCGTCCATGGTCTTCGGGTCGGCCTTGGGCAGCAGAATGCCGATCATCATGTGGATCTGGTTCTTCTCCGCGTGCCCGGCGCCGACCACCGACTTCTTGACCTTGTTCGGCTCATATTCGGCGACCGGGATGCCGGCCAGCGCCGGGACGACCATGGCGATGCCGCGGGCCTGGCCGAGCTTGAGGGTGGCGGTCGCGCCCTTGTTGACGAAGGTCTGCTCCACCGCCGCCTCCTCCGGCGACCAGGCCGCGAGCACGTCGGAAAGGCCGCGGTGGAGTTCCGCGAGGCGCGAGGCGAGGTCCGTCTTGTCGTTCGACGTGACCGTGCCGCAGGCGACGAAGGCGAGGCGGTTGCCGGTGACGTCGATGACGCCCCAGCCGGTGCGCCTGAGGCCCGGGTCGATGCCGAGAATGCGAATCGTGCCGTTCATGCCGGCAATCTAGCCCATTTGCAGGCGTGCCCCGCGCCGCAGCCCGTTCCCGTCCGCCGAAAATCCTTCTAATCGGAACAAAAAGCCTTGGAAACGCCCGCCGAAAGCTCCCTCCCCCGTGGATATTCTCGCAAGCCTCGGCCCCCCTCCGCCGATCGTGGTCCTCGTCGCCGCCCTGTTGGCCGGCATGGTGCGCGGCTACACCGGCTTCGGCTCGGCCATGATCTTCATGCCGGTCGCCGGCGCCTATCTCGGCCCGAAATCGGCCATCGGCATCATGTCGATCATCGACGCGGTGATGCAGTTCGCCATGCTCCGCTCCACTTGGCGCCATGCCCGCTGGGGCGAGATCGGCCCGCTCTTCGTCGGCTATGTGGTGGGGTTGCCCATCGGCGTCTGGCTGCTGACCACCATCGACCCGACGCCGGTGCGCTGGGTCACCTCGCTGTCGATCGTGCTGGTCCTGACGCTGATGCTGGCGGTCGGACGCATCGAGCGCTCGCCCGGCCTGCCGGCGACCCTGGCGACGGGGGTCGCCTCCGGCCTCATCTCGGGCCTCGCCAGCCTCGGCGGCATGGTGCTGTCGCTGTTCTGGCTGGCAGGCCCCAGCCACAATGCCGGGGTGCGCGGATCGTCCGTCGCCTTCTTCGTGCCGGCCTCGATCATTTCGATCAGCCTGCTGGCCCTGGCGGGCATCTACACCAGCGAGGTGTTCCGCATCGCCGCCTGGGCCATCCTGCCCTATGGCGTCGGCATCGGCCTCGGCGCGCTGCTGTTCGACAAGGCCGACCCGCGCATGTTCCGCCCAGTGGCCTTCGCGGTGATCGCCGCCGCCGCGCTCACCAGCCTGCCGCTGCTCGACAGGCTGCTGCGAGGCTGACGCCGGCCGTCAGCCGCCCATCTTCGCCATAAGCGCGTCGGACAATTCGAAGTTCGAAAAGACGTTCTGCACGTCGTCGTTCTCGTCGAGCGCGTGCATCAGCCGGAGGAGCTTCTCGCCGGTCTCGTCGTCGACGGCGACATTGGTCTGCGGCTTCCATGTCAGAGCCGTCTTGTTCGGCTCGCCGAACTTCGCCTCCAGCGCCTTGGAGACCTCGGCGAGGGCGTCGGCCGCCGTGGTGATCTCGTGGCCGGTCTCGGAGGACACGACGTCCTCGGCGCCCGCCTCGATGGCGGCCTCCAGCATGTCGTCGGCGGACGCCTTTTCGGCGGCGAACTCGATGGTGCCGACTCGGTCGAACATGAAGGACACGGCGCCGGTTTCGGCGAGGTTGCCGCCGGACTTGGTAAAATAGGAGCGCACTTCCGAGGCGGTGCGGTTGCGGTTGTCGGTCAGCGCCTCGACGATGACGGCAACCCCGCCCGGACCATAGCCCTCGTAGCGGATTTCTTCGTAGTTCTCGGCGTCGCCCGCCGAGGCCTTCTTGATCGCCCGCTCGATCGTGTCCTTGGTCATGTTCTCGGCGCGGGCGGCGAGGATCGCGGCGCGCAGGCGCGGATTGAAGACGGGGTCAGGCTGGCCCATCTTGGCCGCCACCGTGATCTCGCGCGACAGCTTGCCGAACAGCTTCGAGCGGGCCGCATCCTGGCGGCCCTTGCGGTGCA
>CAZEZD010000430.1:2489-2754 GCA_964516115.1 uncultured Hyphomicrobiales bacterium | reverse complement strand
GGGCAAGGGATTGCGGCAGCTGACGCGCGAGACCTGCGACACGCTGGCGCGCATCGACATGCCCGGCGTGATCAAGAGCCTGAACGTCTCCAATGCCGCCGCGCTCGCCCTCTACGCGGTGACGACCCGGCTCGGCCTCAGGCGCTGATCATCGGCGCGGCCGGCGCTGCTGGCGCGGCTGCTGCAACCGCTGACCGTCGAGGGTGATGACGCGCGCTTCGGAGCCGCTGGGATAATAGGGCTGGCGTGGCCCCATGGCGGGGCG
>CAZEZD010000430.1:0-2479 GCA_964516115.1 uncultured Hyphomicrobiales bacterium | reverse complement strand
CCGCATAGGGGCCCGATCGCGGCCTGAGCGGATAGACCGGCACCACGTGGTGCGGATGGGCGTGGACGGGCGGCTGGTAGATCGGCAGCGCCTGGCCATAGTCGACGACAGGCGGCCTCTGGCGCCAGACCCCGGCGCGGGCGCGGCGGACCGGGCAGCCGCCGCAATCATAGGCGTGGCGGGTGACGATGTCGCCGCCCCTGCCCCGTTCGTCGGTGATGGAGACGCTGCGGGTCTGGGCGACCGCTGCCGTCGCGAATGTGATGAACATCGGCAGCGCCAGCGCCACCGGCATGCGAGACCAACCGCTCATGGCCGGACCTTTCGTCGTCGGGCGCCACACCCAGCCTAAATCTAGCGCCACCGGGGCCGCGCCGGAAGTCGGGGGATGCATCGCCGCAGCCAGCAATTCGAAACGTGATGAACGGTGCGGGCAGGCCGTTTCAGCCATTCACAAGAAGGCTGGCCAGCAGCGCGCCGACGAGCAGGATCGCGGCGATGGTCGCGGCCATATGGGCGAAGCGGTAGAAGGCCTCGACGCGGGCCCCGGCGATGGCCGCCTGGGCGAAGGCCGCCATCGGCCTGTCCACCTCATCCAGCAGCAGCCAGACCTCGGTATCGCGGAACGGCTTGCGGGGCGCATGCCACGCCTTGAGCACGAGGATCGCCGCCGAGAGCAGAAAGGCCACGCCGCCGATCTTCAGAGCCAGCACCGGTTCGGAGACGAAGCCGATCATCGCGGTGACAATGGCGAGCGCCGCGAACCCGCATCCGCGTGCGGTGGAGAAAAGAGCTGCGCGCCTGATCTCGGGCGACATGGAAGCTCGCGGCAACGATGAGGAACGCTCCAGCGTAACATGCGGGGCCGGACACAGAAGGGGATTGTGCCACTCTCACGCGCTGTTGATTTTCGCCGCGATCCGTCGTCCGGCGTCAGATCACGCCGAACAGTCTGCCGAAGGCGGGCAGCGCCAGGATGCCGGTCCCCGCGAGCCAGATGCTCAGCGACGTCGGATCGCTCTGCGTGCGTCCCGTCGCGCGCTCAAAGAGGGCGGCAGGGATGCCGGCGAGCAGCACCGAGCCGACCGCCAGCAGCAGCGAGGACAGGTAGAACTGGATCACCGGCGAGGTGATGAAGAGGGTCGCCAGGATCGGCCGCAGCAGCACGAAGGCGCCGTCGTAGAGCGGCGAGAAATGCATGCCGTTGACGAGGCCGAGCGTCGCGATGCCGAGAAGGTAGCCGTCCTGCCGGAGGGCCTGTTCGCGCTCGTCCATGTCAGCCTCCGACCTTCGGCAGGAAGCCGAACATGGCGGCGATCAGCAGCCAGAGCATACGCAGGATGACCAGCCAGAAGATCGTCGCGATCATGACGAGACCGTTCGGGACGATGGCCGGCGTGATCGTGCGGACGGACCGCAGCACCGGGTCGGTCACCTGGGCGAAGACCCGCCAGATCACCTTGTCGCTGTCCGGCTTGAAGAGCAGCGACAGGATGTAGCGGCCCACCAGCGTGTAGAGCAGCGCGGCGAGGAGGAGATTGGGGCCGTGGTAGAGCCAGTCGGCAGCGGACAGGGTCATGATCACTCTCGCCTAGCGCGAAGCGGCGCCCGGGTAAAGAACGGGCGGGGGACAACAATCCCCCGCCCGCCTGTTTGTGTGGTGCGACAGAAGAGCGCCGTCAGGTGGTCTTCTCCTCCATCAGCGTCTTGCCTCGCGGACGACGGCAGGCATCGATGAAGTCCTGCATCTCCTTGGACGGCTCCGGCGTCATCAGCGACACCACATACATCACCAGGAACCCGACGGGCAGACCGAAGAGAGCCGCCGAGATGTTGTTGATGTTGAACCAGCCGACCTTCGAGGCGAGCGGGTGCGAGGCGACGACCCATCCGTCCATGGCATTCGGAGCCGCCATGGCCGTGGTGAGGTCGACGATCGGCGCCCAGGTGATCGGATTGAGAAGCGCCGACATGCCCAGGTACTTCACGCCGAAGCCCGGGAAATAGCGCGTCACGATCAGGTACATCATGCAGACGCCGAAGCCCGCGAGCATACCCCAGAAGGCGCCCTGCTTTGTCGTCCTCTTCCACCAGACGCCGAGGACGAGGGCCGGGAACAGGCCTGCCGCAGCGATGGAGAAGGCCCAGGCGACCATCGACAGGATGTCTGCCGGTCTCTGGGACGCGGTCCAGGCCGCCGCGATAGCGACGACGACCAGGAAGACGCGGGACACGACGAGCCGGCGCGCGGTGGGCGCGTTCGGATCGATCATCTTGTAGTAGACGTCGTGCGACAGGGCGTTGGCGATAGCCAGCAGCAGACCGTCGGCGGTCGACAGCGCGGCGGCGAGGCCACCGGCGGCGACGAGGCCGGCGATCACATAGGGCAGGCCGGCGATCTCAGGCGTCGACAGCACCACCACGTCGGTGTTGATGGCGAAGTCCTGCCAGCGGAGAATGCCGGCATGGCCGGAAATCG
>CAZEZD010000429.1:0-2758 GCA_964516115.1 uncultured Hyphomicrobiales bacterium | reverse complement strand
AGATCATCCGCTACGAGGCGGTGCACGAGATCCGCGACTGGGACGACCTCAGGCGGCGGCTCGAGCCGGAAGACCGCCGCTGCTACGCCTTCTTCCACCCGCGGCTGGAGGACGAGCCGCTGATCTTCGTCGAGGTGGCGCTGACCGCGGAGATCCCCGCCGCCATCGGGCCGCTGATCGCCGAGGGCGGCACGCCGCTCGCCGCCGACGAGGCGCGCGTCGCGGTGTTCTATTCCATCTCCAACTGCCAGACTGGCCTTGCCGGAATTTCCTTCGGTTCGCTGCTGATTAAGCAGGTGGTGGAGGAACTGAAGCGCGAGTTGCCGAAGCTGACGACCTTCGTGACGCTCTCGCCGGTTCCTGGCTTCGCGAAGTGGCTGGCGAAGGAGCGCAGGACCGAGACCGGCTTCCTGCTCGACGACGAGCGGGCCCTGCTGGCCGCGCTCGACGAACCGGACTGGCGCGCCGACACGGCGCGGGCGCAGAAAATCGACCGGGTGCTGGCGCGCGGCGCGGCCCGCTATTTCCTCCTCGCGAAGAGCTCCGGCAACCGCCCGCTCGATCCCGTCGCCCGCTTCCATCTCGGGAATGGCGCCCGACTCGAGCGCATCAACACCGGCGCCGATCTCTCCGAATCCGGCCTTTCCCAGTCCCACGGCGTGATGGTCAACTACCTCTACGACCTGCCGCGCATCGAGGAGAACCACGAGGCCTATGCCGAGCGCCGCGAGGTGGTGGCGAGTTCCGCCGTGCGCAAGCTGGCGGAGGCGGGGGCCTGGAACGCGCGATCTTCCGCAACGTAACTTGATTACCTGTCTCACCCACCTGTGTGTTGGTGGGTCGCGCGGGCCTTCCTAGGCTCGTCGCAGATGCCGGCCGATGGCCTCGCCGTGCGGCGCACAAGGCATCGCGACAGGGCGGAGGATCCCATGACCACAGGCTTCAGGATGGCGCTGGCGGGCGCCGGCGCGCTCGTGCTGCTGGCCGCGCCGGCCGCGGCGCAACAGACCCCGATGGGCTTCTTCATCACCTCGGCGCCGCTGGCGGGCGGCAACCTCGGTGGCCTGGAAGGCGCCGACCGGCACTGCCAGGCTCTCGCCGCGGCGGCGGGCGCCGGCAACCGCACCTGGCGCGCCTATCTGTCGACGCAAGGGGCCGGCGCGGTGAACGCCCGCGACCGGATCGGGAGCGGCCCCTGGGCCAATGCCCGCGGCGTCGTCATCGCCGCTTCCGTCGCCGAACTGCACGGCACCAACAACCTCACCAAGCAGACGGCGCTCACCGAGACCGGTGCCGTGGTGAACGGGCGCGGCGACACGCCGAACCAGCACGACATCCTCACCGGCAGCCAGCCGGACGGCACGGCCTTCTCCGGCGAGGCCGACCGAACCTGCGGCAACTGGACCAGGGGCGGCGAGGGCTCCGCCATGGTCGGCCATCACGACCGTATGGGCCTCAACACCGAGCCGCCGGCGCTCTCCTGGAACTCCTCGCACCCCTCGCGCGGCTGCGACCTGCCCTCCCTGCGCGCCACCGGCGGCAACGGCCTGTTCTACTGCTTCGCGGCGAACTGAGCGCCCGGACTGAAACAGGAAAGGGCGGCCCCAGGGCCGCCCTTTCGTAGTCTCCGGACCTGAAAGGCCGGGGATCAATCGACCGCGTCGCCCTCTTCGGCGGCGACCGCTTCCTTCTGCTTCTTCTCGAGGTCCTCGCCGGTCGCCTGGTCGACGACCTTCATGGACAGGCGCGTCTTGCCGCGATCGTCGAAGCCGAGCAGCTTCACCTTCACCTTGTCGCCCTCCTTGACCACGTCGGTCACCTTGCCGACGCGGTTGCTGGCGAGCTGCGAGATGTGGACGAGGCCGTCGCGCGAACCGAAGAAGTTCACGAAGGCGCCGAAGTCCACGACCTTCACGACGGTGCCGTCGTAGATCATGCCGAGCTCCGGCTCCTGGGTGATCGACTTGATCCAGTTCACCGCGGCGCGGATCGACTCGCCGTTGGCGGAGGCGACCTTCACGGTGCCGTCGTCCTCGATGTTGACCTTGGCGCCGGTCTTCTCGACGATCTCGCGGATCACCTTGCCGCCGGTGCCGATCACTTCGCGGATCTTGTCGGTCGGGATCTTGAAGCTCTCGATGCGCGGGGCATGCTCGCCGAGCTCGGCACGGGCCGAGGTGAGGGCCTTCGACATCTCGTTCAGGATGTGCTCGCGACCGCCCTTGGCCTGGCCGAGGGCGACCTTCATGATCTCCTCGGTGATGCCGGCGATCTTGATGTCCATCTGCAGCGAGGTGATGCCCTCGGCGGTACCGGCGACCTTGAAGTCCATGTCGCCGAGATGGTCCTCGTCGCCGAGGATGTCGGAGAGCACCGCGAAACGCTCGCCCTCGAGGATCAGGCCCATGGCGATGCCCGCCACCGGACGCTTGATCGGCACGCCCGCGTCCATCAGCGCCAGCGAGGCGCCGCAGACCGTGGCCATGGAGGAGGAGCCGTTCGACTCGGTGATCTCCGAGACGACACGGATCGTGTAGGGGAACTCGTGACGCTCGGGCAGCATCGGATGGACGGCGCGCCAGGCGAGCTTGCCGTGGCCGACTTCGCGGCGGCCCGGGCGGCCCATGCGGCCGGCTTCACCCACCGAGAAGGGGGGGAAGTTGTAGTGCAGGAGGAAGTTCTCCTTGTAGGTGCCGTTCAGAGAGTCGATGAACTGCTCGTCCTCGGCGGTGCCGAGCGTGGTGACGACCATCGCCTG
>CAZEZD010000428.1:0-2762 GCA_964516115.1 uncultured Hyphomicrobiales bacterium | reverse complement strand
TCATGGCGGCGCCGATGATCACCATCGAGCGGCCCTTGGTCTTCTCGGCGTTGCGAGCGAATTCGCGCGCGACCGTGATGATCTGGTCGCGCGGCACGCCGGTGATGCTCTCAGCCCAGGCCGGCGTGTAGGGGCCGGTCTCGTCATAGGTCTTCGCCACGGTGTCGCCGGCGAAGCCGCGGTCGACGCCGTAGTTGGCGAGCATGAGGTCGTGGACGGTGGCGACCAGCGCCTGGCCGTCGGCGAGCGCGACCCGCTTCACCGGCACCTTGCGGGTGAGGATGGATTCGTCCGTCGTCGAGGCGAAGTGCTCGTGCGCGATATTGCCGAAATAGGGGAAGGCGACGTCGGCGAGTTCTCCGCCGGCGAGCGTCAGGGCCAGCTTCGTCTGGTGGCCGCCGGTATCCTTCTCCTCCAGGTTCCACTTGCCCTTCTCGCCCCAGCGGAAGCCGACCGAGCCGTGCGGCACGCAGATCTCGCCGGTGGTCTCGTCGATGGCGACCGTCTTCCAGTCGGGGTTGTTGGTCTCGCCGAGGCCGCCCTTGAAGTCAGAGGCGCGGAGCTGGCGTTCGGGCACCAGGCGGCCGTCCTGTTCCACGAGGCGGACCAGCATCGGCATGTCCGAATACTGGCGGACGTAGTCGTGGAAATAGGTCGCCTGGCGGTCGACGTAGAACTCCTTGAGGATGACGTGGCCCATGGCCATGGCCAGCGCCGCGTCGGTGCCCTGCTTCACCGAGATCCAGAGATCGGCGAACTTCGAGGCTTCCGAATAGTCGGGGCAGATGACCACCGACTTGGCGCCGCGATAGCGCGCCTCGGTATAGAAATGGGCGTCCGGCGTGCGCGTCTGCGGCACGTTCGAACCCCACAGGATGAGGAAGCCCGAATTGTACCAGTCGGCCGATTCCGGCACATCGGTCTGCTCGCCCCAGGTCTGCGGCGAGGCGGGCGGCAGGTCGCAGTACCAGTCGTAGAAGGACATGCAGACGCCGCCGAGCAGCGACAGGTAGCGTGAGCCGGCGGCGTAGGAGACCATCGACATGGCCGGGATCGGCGAGAAGCCGTAGATGCGGTCCGGGCCGTAGGTCTTGGCGGTGTAGGCGTTGGCCGCGGCGACGATCTCGTTGGTCTCGTCCCAGCTCGAGCGCACGAAGCCGCCGTGGCCGCGCTTGGAGGTGTAGCTCGCCCGCTTCTCGGGGTTCTCGACGATCGAGGCCCAGGCCGCCACCGGCGTCATGGTGGCGCGCGCCTCGCGCCAGAGCTTGGCCAGCCGCGAGCGGACCATCGGGTACTTCACCCGGTTGCCGGAATAGAGGTACCAGGAATAGGAGGCGCCGCGGGAGCAGCCGCGGGGCTCGTGGTTCGGCAGGTCCGGCCGCGTGCGCGGATAGTCGGTCTGCTGCGTCTCCCAGGTGACGATCCCGCCCTTGACGTAGATCTTCCAGGAGCAGGAGCCGGTGCAGTTGGCGCCGTGCGTGGAGCGGACGATCTTGTCCGACTGCCAGCGCCTCCGGTAGCTGTCCTCCCAGCTGCGGTCCTCGGTGGTGGTGATCCCGTGACCGTCGGCGAAGTCGCCCGTGGTCCGGTTGAAGAAGGTCAGGCGATCGAGAAAATGGCTCATCGTCTTGTCGCTCCGGTGAGGACGGGATTGCGGGTGTCAGCAGGGATTGGCGGCGCCACGACGGGCGTACATCCACCAGTTCATCGCGACGTTGAGGGCGAAGAACACGGCGAGCCCGTAGAAGACCGGCGTGGCGACCTTGAAGGTCGCGAACGACCAGGCGAACAGCATGCCGAAGATGAAGGGACCGTAGGCCCCGATCGCCGCGGTGAAGCCGATGACGCCGCCGCCCTGACGCGGTTCGAACAGCATCGGCATCTGCTTGAAAGTCGAGGCGTTGCCGACGCCTGCGAAGAAGAACAGCGCCAGCATGGCCGCCACGAAAACGGGGAAGCTCGAAAGCGCGGTCGGCTGGGTGTTGATGGCAACGAGAATGGCGCACACGACCATGCCGATGCCGGCCCAGTGCGTGATCTTGGCGCCGCCGATCTTGTCGCAGAGCGGGCCGGCGAGAACGCGCGAGGCCGAGCCGACCAGCGGGCCGTAGAAGGCATAGGTCAGTGGATCGGGAGCGCCCTCGAAGCTGCCATAGACTTGGCGGATGAGTAGCGGAAAGGTCGCCGACAGTCCCGAGAAGCCACCGAAGGTCATGATGTAGAGCGAGGTCATGGACCAGGTGTGCTTCGACTTGAAGATGTCGAACTGCTCACGGAAGTTCGCCTTGATCGGCACGGACTTGAGCAGCAGCCATCCGCTGATGCCGAAGACGGCGACGAAGGGGATCATGACGGCGGGCGCGTTCTGCAGCCAGATCTGGCTCTGCACACCGGCGCGCGTCATGGTCTGGGACTCGCCCATGAAGCCCATGCCGCCGATCAGGGCGAAACCGATGACCCATGGCGTGATGAACTGCACGACGGAGACGCCGAAATTGCCGATGCCTGCCTGGATGGCGAGCGCGGTGCCCTGCAGGCGCTTCGGGAAGAACATGCTGGTGGAGGGCATGAAGGACGAGAAGTTGCCTCCGCCGAGGCCGGCGAGGAAGGCCAGCACCATCAACCACCAGTAGGGCGTGGTCGGATCCTGGACCGCATAGAACCAGCCGACGAGCGGGATCAGCAGTGATAGGGTCGACAGGCTGACCACGTGCCGGGTCCCGTACATCGGCGTCAGGAACATGTGAATCAGTCGCAGCGAG
>CAZEZD010000427.1:0-2776 GCA_964516115.1 uncultured Hyphomicrobiales bacterium | reverse complement strand
ACCTCGTCGAAGGTGAAGGGCTTCTCGAGCACCATCACCTCGGGGCCGAGCGCCCGGGCTAGGCGGTTGGGTCCGGCGACGGTATCCCCCGTGACGATGACCGTTCGACGCGCCAGCGCCGGGTCGCGCGCGTGGATGCGGTCGCGCAGATCGACGCCGTCGAGGCCGGGCATGCGCAGGTCGGCGAAGATCACGTCGAAGCGCTGGCTGTCGATCCGCTCCAGCGCCGCTGTGGAGCGGTCGACGGTGATCGGCCGATGGCCGAGGCCCTCGACGATCTCGGCGAGGCTGCGGGCGACATCGACCTCGTCGTCGACGATCAGCACGGCAAGGCCGGCATCTGACGACAGGGCCTGCGGCGGCGCCGTCTCGGCCTCGGCGACCTCCGCGATCGGCAGGGTGATGTCGAACTGCGCCCCGCCCTCCGGGCGATTGCCGAGCGTGACCTTGCCGCCATGGGCCTCGACCACGTTGCGGCAGATCGACAGGCCGATGCCGGTTCCGACCCCGGCCGGCTTGGTGGTGAAGTAGGGCTCGAACACCCGCCGCATGATGTCCTCTGGAATGCCGGGGCCGTTGTCGGCGACGCGGATGGCGATGTCCGTGCCGGACCGGAAGACGCTGAGCTCGATGCGCCGGGGCGGAGCGCGGTCCATCAGCGCCTGCTGGGCGTTGATCATCAGGTTGGCGAGCACCTGTGTCAGGAGATCCTTGTCACCCGAAATGGCCGGCAGGTCCGGGGTGATGTCGACGTCCAGCTCGATGCCGGAGCTGCGCACCCCGTAGCTCACCATGTCGAGGGCCGCCGCCACCGCCTCGCCGATATGGACCGGCTCCCGCTGCGGCGGCTTCTGCCGCGCCATGGCGAGGAAGCTCTTGACGATGCGCCCGCAGCGCTCGGCGGCGGCATGGATGCGCTCGCCGCGCCGCCGGACATCGTCGCTGGCGGCCTTCTCCACCAGCAGCGAGGACTGGGCGATGACGATGGCGAGGGGGTTGTTCAGCTCGTGCGCGACGCCCGCCAGCAGGGATCCCATGGCGGAGAGCTTCTCGACCTGATGCAGCCGCTCGCGGCCCGCCTGCGCCTCGGCCTCCATGCGGCGCGCTTCGGTGAGGTCGCGGGCATGGGCCATGAACAGGCGATGGTCGCCGGTCCTGACGGTATTGACCGAGTACTCGACCGGAAAGGTCGAACCGTCTCGGCGGCGGGCGAGACCCTCGAAGCGGCGGGCGAGGTTGCCGACGTCGGCCTTGGACTTGTAGCGCTCCATCACCCCGATCTGATCGTCGCGCATGGTGTCGGGCACGACGATGTCGAACGCCGGGCGCCCCAGCGCCTCGTCGCGACGGTAACCGAACATCGCCTCGGCGGCGGGGTTGAACTCCACCACCTTCCAGTCCACGTCGGCGACGATGATGGCGTCGAGCGAGGACATCACCACGGCCCTGTTCATCGCCTCGCTGCGCGCCAGTTCCTGCTCGCCGAGCTTCAGTTCGGTCAGGTCGCGGGTGAAGGTGAGAAACCCGACGCGGGTGTCGCCGACCGCCACATAGGGCATCAGCGAGACCTGCAGGTAGCGCTGGCCACGGGTGACGAAGGGAATCCAGCCCTCCCAGCGCATGGTCTCGCCGGCCTGAACCCGCGCCGCCATGGCGTGGTACTGGTCGACGACTTCGGGGCCCAGGATCTCCGCGACGGAATGGCCGATAACCTCGTCGCGGCTCTTGCCGACGAATTCGAGGAACTCGCGGTTGGCGTCGCGATAGATGAGGTCCGGATCGACATAGACCGTGCGCAGCGGAATGCCGTCGATCATCGCCCGGAGCTGGTGGATCTTGGCCTGCTGCTCGGCGATGGAGATCTCGAGCTGCCGCCGCAGGCCCGTCCAGGGTCCCGGCACCTGCGGCAGGCTGACGGCGGCCCCGGCTCCCGCTGCCGCGGCGGTGCGCGCCAGCGCCACCGCCGGCGCCACGAACTGGCGCCAGACGAGGGTGGCCAGGATGGTGAAGGTCGCGACGATGCCGACGACGAGCACCAGATGTTCCAGGAGGTGTTCGCGGGCCTGGGCCGTGATCTCGGCGCGGCCATAGGTCGACCAGGCGAGGACGAGGACCAGCAAGAGCAGCGGAAGCCCGCACAGGACGAGCAACCCGGCGAAACGACGGGACAGGTCCGAGCCGCCATGGTGCGGCGAGGCACCGCGCGTGCCGGTTTCGGGCATCGCCTTCTCCGCGGCCTTGCGTCACGGTCACAGACCGGACACCGGTCGGGACATTGGTGGCCGGCTGTCGCGGCGTCAAGACGGGCGGCGGCGCCCGTCCTGCTCGAAGAGACGGCCGACGCGCAGGAGGTCGGCGGTGGTCGCCCGCATCTTCTCGCGGAAATCCTCGTGGATGTGGAGGGCCGCCTCCGGAAACTCGGTCATGACGCGGCGGAACAGCGCCCGCGGGATGCGCAGGACGGTCGCCGCGTCGCGCGCCGTCGCCGTCGCCGGCCGCAGCGTCTCGACGATCAGCGCGATCTCCCCGATGAGGCTTCCGGGCCCGGCCAGATGCTCGCTCAGGCCCCCGTCATGGGTGAGCGCGATCTGTCCCGCGGCGACCACATAGCCGCAATCGGCTGCCTGGCCTTCCTTGAACAGCACGTCGCCGTCCCGCAGGAACCGCGTCTCGGTCGAAAAGGCGAGAAGGCGCACCGGCTCGCCGCCAAGACCTGCGAACAGCGGAACGCGCGACAGAAGGGCGATGTCGTCGTCGAGGGCCATGGGCTCCGCTT
>CAZEZD010000426.1:0-2778 GCA_964516115.1 uncultured Hyphomicrobiales bacterium | reverse complement strand
CCCAGAGCCGCACCTGGATCCATGCCTGGCTGATGCTGGGGCCTTCGCTCGCCCTGCTCATCCTGTTCACGCACTGGCCGGCGGTCAGCACGATCATTGACAGCGTCTATTCGACTCCCAGGCCGCGCCGGCCGTCGCGCTTCGTCGGGCCTGCCAATTTCGAACAGATGATGGCCGACCCCATCTTCTGGCAGGCGATGTGGAACAACCTGTGGTTCGCGCTCGGCACGATCCCGACCTCGATCGCGCTTGCCCTGCTTATGGCCGTCTGGGTCAACGACCGCATCGCCGGCCGCACCCTCGTCCGCATGGCCTATTTCACGCCGACCGTGCTGCCGATGATCGCGGTCGCCAACATCTGGCTGTTCTTCTACACCCCGCAATACGGGCTTCTCGCCCAGATCCTCGGCGCCTTCGGCATCGCCGGCCCGAACTGGCTCGGCTCCAACGAGACCGCGCTCTTTGCCGTCACCGTCGTTGCGGTGTGGAAGGAGGCCGGCTTCTTCATGATCTTCTATCTCGCGGCGCTGCAGACCATCTCGCCGAGCCTTGCCGAGGCGGCGGCACTGGAGGGCGCCTCGCGCTGGACCTATTTCCGGCGCATCCAGTTCCCGCTGCTCATGCCGACGACGCTCTTCGTGCTGGTCAACGCCGTCATCGGCGCCTTCCGCACCATCGACCACATCTTCGTCATGACGCGCGGCGGACCGGACAACGCCACCGCCCTGCTGCTGTTCTACATCTATCAGGTCGGCTTCTCGTTCTGGGACACGACCTATGCGGCGGCGCTGACCGTGGTGCTTCTCGCCATCCTCGGGCTCCTCGCGCTCATCCAGTACGGCGTGCTCGAACGCCGCGTGCATTACCGGTGAGCGCGGCATGAGCGAGGTCTATGCACCGCGGGGATGGGGCAAGGTGGCCGAGACGGCGGGCGCCTGGCTGCTGGCGCTGATCTGGATCGCGCCGCTCGCCTATGCGGTATGGACGGCCTTCCATCCGTCCGAGTTCTCGACCCGCTTCGAGCTCTTTGCCCCGCTCACGCTCGACAATTTCAAGCGGGCCTGGGAGGCGGCGCCTTTCGCGCGCTACTTCCTCAACACCTTCCTGCTGGTGAGCGGAGTGCTGGTCTGCCAGCTCGTCCTCTGCACGCTCGCCGCCTTCGCCTTCGCCCGCTACGAATTTCCAGGGGCGACGATCGTCTTCGCGCTGGTGCTGGCGCAGCTCATGATCATGCCGGACGTGCTGATCGTCGAGAACTACAAGACGATGAGCCGCCTCGGCATCCTCGATTCCATTCCCGCCATCGGCCTGCCCTATGTGGCCTCGGCCTTCGGCATTTTCCTGCTGCGCCAGACCTTCAAAATGGTGCCGAAGGAACTGGACGATGCGGCGCGGGTCGAAGGCGCGAGCCCGATGCAGGTGCTCTGGCGGGTCTATGTGCCGCTGGGACGGCCGGTCTATATCGCCTATGGCCTCGTCTCGGTCAGCTATCACTGGAACAACTTCCTTTGGCCGCTGATCGTCACCAATTCGGTGGAATCCCGCCCGCTGACGGTCGGCCTTCAGGTCTTCTCCTCGACCGACCAGGGCATCGACTGGGCCATCATCTGTGCGGCGACCCTGATGACCTCGGCGCCGCTGCTGATCGGCTTCCTCTTGTTCCAGCGCCAGTTCGTGCAGAGCTTCATGCGCGCGGGAATCAAATAGGCTAGGCGCGGCTGCCCTTCGCCGACCTGTCGCGGAACCTGACCGCAATGACGACCGCCTGACGCTGAAGCAGTTCTGGACATCGTTCCGCAGGGCGCCTTCGTCGACTATGCGAACACGTTCCGCGTACCCGGCTATGCGCTGTTCAGCGTCGGCGCCAGCGCCAGGCTGTCGAACGGCGGCGAGGCATTCGTCTATGTGCGCAACATCGCAGACAGCCGCTATGTCGCCGATTTCGGACCTGTAGTGCTCTACAATCCGGCCACGACCGCGACCTTCTATCCTGGCGCCGGCGGGAGCATCTATGGTGGCGTCCGCTTCACGTTCTGATGTTATAGCGTTGCGTTTTGGGGCTTCCGGGTCCCAGTCCGCCTCTCCTTGTCCAACCGACAGATTCCCGGCAGGTCCATGCCCCTGGACAGCGACATCGCCATGCTCGACCCACCCGCGCCCACCGGCGCGGTGGCGCCGGCTGTCGCGCTCAACTGGCCCACAACCTCGACGCCGCCGCCGGTCGTTCTGCCGGCGTCGGGCGAAACTACTGCCGCACCGCCCCTGTCAGTTGTGCCCGCAGGCGTCACCATCTCGACGGCTGCGGCGGGCCGGCTGCGGACGGTTGCCACCGCCATCGCCTCCTTCGCGCTCCATGGCGCGCTCGTCGCTGCATTCCTCACCTATCCGACGCCAAGCCCTCCGCGCGGTGATCTTCCCGCCATCGAGATCGAGATGGTCGAGCCGGAGGCAGAGCCACCGCCTGCCGCTGCGGCCCCGCCACAGGAGGTCGCCGCCACAGAGACGCCTCCCGTCGAGATCGAGCCACCGCCGCTCAAGGACTTGCCGCTGCCACCGGAACTGCTGCCTCCCGAGCCGGTCGCAGAGGAACCGCAGCCGATCGAGCTTCCTCCGCCACCCGAGCCGCAGGCGGCGTTGCCCGATGAACTGCGGCCGCAGCCTGTAGTTGCAGCCGTCGAGCCGACACCCATCGTCATCGCGCCGCCGCCGCTGTCCGAACTGCCGTTGCCGGCCGAGTTGCTGCCGCCACCGCCTGCCCCGCCGCGCCGGACGGTCGAG
>CAZEZD010000425.1:0-2781 GCA_964516115.1 uncultured Hyphomicrobiales bacterium | reverse complement strand
AATGCCGGCATGGCCGGAAATCGCGCTACAGGCCTCGCGGATTGCCTCCGCGGAGGCCGCAGCCTTGCCGCAGATCGTCACCAGACCCAACGAACCCCAGTTGTAGACCCACTGCGGCATGTCCGTGAGGTTCTTGCCGATCAGGGTCGAGTAGACCTCGAGCTAGGAGAACGCCGCATAGGCCGGAGCGGTGAAGTAGAGCAGGAAGATGAAGAGCAGCGACCAGGCCACCGAGATGCGGGCTTCCTTGACGCTGGGCGTCGTGAAATAGCGCATCAGAACGTGCGGCAGCGAGGCGGTGCCGACCATCAGGCAGAGGATCAGCGCGAAGTAGTTCGCCGGCGAATAGCTGGTGAACGGAGCCACGTGCTGCTTCATGCCAGCCGGTGCGAGCCCCTGCTGGATGAAGCTCTGCTCGAGCGAGGAGATCTGGCTGATCGCCTGGCCGTAGGTGAGCTGCGGGATCGGGATGCCGAACTTCTTCGCCGACAGGATGACCACCGGGATGAGGTAGGCGATGATGAGCACGATGTACTGGGCCACCTGGGTCCAGGTGACGGCGCGCATGCCGCCGAGCATCGAGCAGACGAGGATGCCGAGGAGGCCGACATAGACGGCGACCACGAAGTCCATGCCGAGGAAGCGCTGGGCGATGATGCCGGTCGCGAAGATCTGCGCCACCACATAGGTGAAGGAGCAGCACATCAGCACGATGACGCCCATCAGGCGGGCGGCGTTGCCCTCGTAACGGGCCGCCAGGAAGTCGGGCACCGTGTAGGCGCCGAACTTGCGCAGGAACGGCGCGACGAGGATGGCCACCAGCACGTAGCCGCCGGTCCAGCCGAGCACGAAGGCGAGGCCGTCGTAGCCGAGCAGGAAGAGCGAGCCGGCCATGCCGACGAAGGAGGCGCCCGACATCCAGTCGGCGCCCGTCGCCATGCCGTTGTAGAAGGCCGGCACGCGCCGCCCCGCCACGTAATATTCGGACACCTGCATGGTGCGCGAGATGATGCCGATGAAGGCATAGACCAGGATCGTGAAGCCCACGAACATGTAGCCCAGCACCCGGTTGGGCACGCCGAGCTGCTCGAGGATCGCGATCAGGACGATGAATGCAGCAAAGCCTCCGGTGTAGATTCCGTAGACCCTGCCGAGATTGTTGAGAAAGTCGCCGCTGCCGGTGGATTCTTGCGTAGCCATGTTCGCCCCCTTATTCCTCTTCCGCCACGCCTTCTTCGACGTCGATCTTGTCCTGCGCCCTTGCGAACACGAACAGCATGACGACGAAGGCGATCAACGAGCCCTGGGCGGCCATGTAGAAGCCGAGCGGGAACCCGAGAATCACGATCTTGTTGAGCGGAACGACGAAGATGTGGACGAAGAAGCTGAAGAAGAACCATAGCCCCAGCATGATATACATGAGGGTACTGGTTTTGGCCCAATAGGAGTCGTGTTTATCTGGCATCCGATCATCCTCCCTGATCTTGGTGCGCCTCTGCGGGCGCTTGGGGCCGAAACTGCCCAATAACGACAAACGGACGGCCGACCGGAATCGTGCCGCATCCGATGAAACGGTAAGTGTTCGACGCCGCGACGTCGCTTGAACTTTAGGCTAACCCTGTTTTCGCCACATTTCGAACCCGGCTTTGCTGCATCGCAGCATGATCTTCTGCGGCGTTTCTTGGCCGGCTTCCCGATGCTCCTGCAGGACCGGAATTCCCCGTATTGCACCGCCGCATGGCCTGTCCGGCGAGGTGTGCGGCCGGACGCAGCGGGGACCTGACCCGCCGTGAGGCGGATTGAAAGGGAGGGACACGAAGCGCGATACTGCACCGAAGGTCTAATCCCAGAAGGCCAGTCGGAGGATCGCCCATGCAGAGTCTCACGCCCGACGACCTCGCCCGCATGGTGCCCGATGGCGCCAGGCTCGCCCTGCCGGTGGACTATGCCGGCGTGTCGATGGTGATGACGCGCCCGCTGATCGCCCGCGGGCTGCGTAACCTCCACGTCGTCTGCCTGCCGACCGGCGGCATGCAACCGGATATGCTCATCGGCGCAGGCTGCGTCGCAACCATCGAGACCAGCGCGATGACGCTCGGCGAGGCCGGCGGGGCGCCATGCTTCAGCCGCGCCGTGCGCGAGGGCTCCATCAAGGTCATGGACGCCACCTGCCCGGCCGTCCATGCCGGCTTTCTTGCCGCCCAGAAGGGCGTGCCCTTCGCCACCCTGCGCGGCATGATCGGCACCGACGTGCTCGCCAACCGGCCCGACTGGAAGGTGATCCAGAACCCCTTCTCCGACGAGCCGGATCCGATCGTCGCCATTCCCGCCATCCGGCCGGACGTGACGATCTTCCACTGCCCGATGGCGGACCGCGACGGCAATGTCTGGATCGGACGTCGACGCGAACTCGCAAGCCTCGCCTATGCCTCCGAACGCACGCTCGTCACCGTCGAGCGCATCGTCGATACGAGCCTGCTGTCGGACGAGGTGATGGCCGCGGGGGTTCTCCCCGCGCTCTATGTCGAGGCGGTCGCGGTGGCGCCGCAGGGGGCCGCCCCGATCGGCCTGTGGGGCGAATATCCCGCCGACATGGCGGAGATCAGCCGCTACGCCCGCGAGGCGCGCACGCCGGAAGGTTTCCGGACTTTCCTCGACGGCGCCGACCGCGTGCTGGAGGCGGTGTGAGCATGTCGCCTGCCGATGCCCCCGTCCTGCCGCGCGAGCGGCTGATCGTCACCATTGCCCGGCTGCTGGAGGGTGTGCGCCATGTCGCCGTCG
>CAZEZD010000424.1:0-2798 GCA_964516115.1 uncultured Hyphomicrobiales bacterium | reverse complement strand
CGCCGGGGTCGAGCTGCTGGAAGCGGCCGAGGTCGAGCATCGGCTTCTGGTGCGCGGGCGCTCCGACATTCGGCAGGCGCGTCCAGGGGAAGTTCTCCATCCATGAGGCGTGCGAGGCGACGGGATCGATGGCCTGCACCGTCGCGGAGGTCTTCGGCGCGTTCCACCAGTTGTGCCACTTCACCTGGCTGCCGCGATTGTGGTCGAGCCATTCCAGCACCGCGCCGTGAACGGGCGAGTTGCCGCCGTGGCCGTTGACGATGGTGATGCGGCGAAAGCCGGAGCGCGCCATGCCGTCGAGAATGTCGGTGACGACGGCACAGAGTGTCGAGAGGCGCAGCGTCACCGTGCCGGGATAGTCGACGAAGCTCGGCGTCAGGCCGTAGTTCACCACCGGAAACACCGGCACGGCGATCGGCGCGCAGGCGTCGACCGCCACCTTCTCGGCGAGGATCGCATCGACGCAGAGGCTGAGGCCCGCATGCTGCTCGGTCGATCCGACAGGCAGCACGGCTCGGTCGTCGCCCTTCGCATGGGCCTCGACCTGCATCCAGTTCATTTCGGCGATGCGCATGGCGAGCCTTCCTCAGTCCTGGACATCGTCGGCGTGGAACATGCCGAGCACGACCTTCGCCATCAGCGTCGAGAGCTGTTCCCGCTCGACCAGCGACAGCGGCTGCAGCATATCCTCCTCCAGCGCCACGAAGCGTGGCATGGCCTCGTCCAGCAGGGCCCGACCGGCGGGGGTCAGGGACAAGGGCTGCGCCCGCCTGTCCGCCGCGTCCGTTCCGCGCCTGACGAGACCGAGCTTCACGAGACGGTTGACGGCGCGGCTGAGCGAGTTCTTCGGGAAGGCCGTCGAGGAGGCGATCTCGGAGGCGGTGACGCCGTCCATCAGGCCGAGGCTGTAGATCACCACGAACTCGATGCGGGCGAGGCCGAAGCGCTCCTCCACCCAGCCGTAGAGCGGCTGGTTGTAGCGCAGCGCCAGGTAGTTGAAGCGGGCGGCAAAGCCGCAGGGGTTCTTCCACAGGCGCGCATGGGTGAAGGCGTCGAGGCGCCTCTGGCTGCCCGCGACTTCCGGTTCGGCGATGTCCTGCGATCGTTCAAGCAGTTCCAAATCGAACTTCCTTTCACCGGGGACCCACTATATCGGCGCGAGATAGTTCCACAAGGGATTGACTAGGCGCTATGCACGCCATTTGAATAGGCAGTGTCGGCGCCAGCACGAAGGGCGGCCGGCCGCCCTGTTCAGGAGGATCCCATGCGAATTCTCAGACGTTCCCTCATGCTCGGTCTCCTCGGCGTCGCGGCCCTCGGTGCCGCTCCCGTCACGTCGGCCGGTGCGCAGACACTGACGATCGGCGTCCGTGGTGGCCCCGAATCCATCGACCCCCATTTCACCGCGACAGGCACCCACGCGGAAGCCCTGAAGCACGTCTTCGACACGCTGGTGTGGTCGGGACGTGGGCTCGAACTGGAGCCGCGCCTTGCCGAAAGCTGGCGCGCCATCGACGCCACCACCTGGGAGTTCAAGCTGCGCCGCGGCGTGAAATTCCACGACGGCTCCGACTTCACCGCCGAGGACGTGAAGTTCTCCATCGAGCGCATTCCGATGGTGGCCGGTCCGAACCCGACGACGATCTATGTGCGCCGGGTGAAGGAAACGAAGATCATCGACCCCCACACGATCCATATCGTCACCGACGGTCCAGCGCCGAACCTGCCGAACGACTTCATCCGCCTGTTCATCGTCTCGTCGAAGGCCGCCGCCGGCCTGACCCGCGAGAGCGCCAACGAGGCCTTCAACTCCGGCCGCGCCGCCATCGGCACCGGTCCCTACCGCTATGTCTCGTGGCAGCCGCGCGGTGAGCTCGTCCTTGCCCGCTTCGACGGCTACTGGGGTCCGAAGGAGCCGTGGGAGCGCCACGTCCGCCGCGAGATCCCTAACGATGCCGCCCGCGTTGCGCAGCTTCGGGCCGGCCAGCTCGACCTCATTACCCGCGCGCCGGCGTCAGACGTGGCGACCCTGCGCCGCGACAACCGGCTGACTGTCCAGACCGTTCCGACCGTCTATGTCTTCAATCTCGAGATGGACGTTCGCGAGCGCCCCAACAATATCACCGCCAAGGACGGGTCGGCGCTGCCGGCCAATCCCCTGCGCGACCTGAGGGTCCGTCAGGCGATTGACCTCGCCATCGACCGCAACGCCCTGGCCGAGGTCGCCATGGAGGGCCTCGGCGCGCCGGTGAACCAGATGGTCACGGAGACGATCTTCGGCTTCAACAAGGCGCTGCCGCCGCGCCGCTACGACCCCGCCGAGGCCAAGCGCCTGCTGACCGCCGCCGGCTATCCCAACGGCTTCAAGATGCAGTTCTCGTTCACCAGTGACCGCCTGCCGGGCGATCGCGAGGTTGGCACCGCCATCGCGCAGATGTTGGCGGCCATCGGCATCGATACCCAGCCGAACGCCATGCCGGCCGCGGTGTTCTTCCCCGCGCGGACACGCGGCGAATTGTCCGTGTCCATGTCGGGCTGGGGCACGCTGACGGGCGAGGCACACTACACCCTGTCGTCGCTCGCCCATTCCAACGACCGCGAGCGCCGCATGGGCGCCTTCAACGTGCTTGGCTACAACAACCCGGCCATGGACAAGCTGCTGCAGGACGCCGCCATCGAGATGGACGAGGCCAAGCGTCGCCGCCTGCTCGAGGAAGCGAACGCCCTTGTCGATGCCGACAAGCAGCGCCTGCCGATCGTCGCGGTCTCCTCCGCCTGGGCGATGAACAAGGCCAAGG
>CAZEZD010000423.1:0-2800 GCA_964516115.1 uncultured Hyphomicrobiales bacterium | reverse complement strand
GTCCGGATGCCCACCAACCGGCACGCAACCACAGGCACGTGCGAAATTGGGCAGGGCCGTAGATAGCAGAATCCGCCCGGGGCGCAAGAGAATTTCGCCCCACGCATTCAAGAAAATTTGCTTGGCCAGCCATCAGCTTAACACCTGTCCATTTTGGCCGGCTACAGTCCGTCCGCGTGGACAAATCGCCGCACGAGCGGCTAGTTTGGCGTCTGGCCGGCCGGGGGGCACATCGACCCCCGCGCCCTGCCCCGGGAACCCAACGCGCATGGCCGCTGCGGTCGATCTTGCCGCCTACAAGGACGTCCTGATCATTCTGGCGTCCACGGCCGTCACGGTGCCGGTCCTCAAGCGCATCGGCATCAGCCCCGCCCTCGCCTTCCTGGGAATTGGAACGCTGGTGGGCCCCTTTGCGCTCGGCAGCCTGGCGCCGACCTATCCCTGGCTGAACTGGGTCACGGTGGCCGATACAAAGCAGATGGCGACCTATGCCGAACTGGGCGTGGTCTTCCTGCTCTTTCTCATCGGCCTCGAGCTCTCCTACGAGCGCCTGACGCGGATGAAGAAGCTGGTCCTCGGCCTCGGATCGCTGCAGGTGATGATCACCGCCACCGTCATCGCCCTCGCCGCCACCTGGGTCGGCCTGCCTGTGGCCGCCGCCATCCTGATCGGTGGCGCGCTGGCCCTCTCCTCGACCGCCGTGGTCGTCGAACATCTCGCCGAGCAGAAGCGGCTGGCGACCACCAGCGGCCGCACCACCTTCGCCATCCTGCTCATGCAGGATCTGGCCGTCATCCCCCTCCTTTTCCTCATCGGGGCCTTTTCCCAGCGCGGCGAGGGCTCGGTGGTGATGGGTCTCGCCATCGCCATCGGCCAGGGCTTCCTTGCCGTCGCGCTGGTGGTGCTGGTCGGACGCACGATCCTGCGACCCTTCCTCCGCCAGGTGGCCGCGCTGCATGAACCGCAGGTGTTCATGGCGGCGGCGGTCCTCATCGCGGTCGGCACCGCCGTCGTCACCGCAGCCTTCGGTGTGTCGATGGCCCTCGGCGCCTTCGTCGCGGGCCTGCTCATCGCCGAGACCGAATACCGCCGCGCCATCGAGGCGACGCTGCAGCCGTTCAAGGGCATCCTGCTTGGCGCCTTCTTTTTCTCGGTCGGGTTGTCGATCGATCTGCCGGCCCTTTTCGGCCGGCCCGGCAGCTATGCCCTCGCCGTCGCTGCGCTGATCGCGCTGAAAATCGTCATCATCGTTCCACTCGTCCGCGCCTTCGGCCTGAGCTGGCTCGTGGCGATCCGCACGGCCCTGCTGCTGGGCCCCGCCGGCGAATTCGCCTTCGTCACCATGGGTCAGGCCACGGCGAGCGGCGTCGTCAGCGCGGAGACGGCGGCCTTCATCACCACCATGACGGCGCTCAGCATGGCGACCGTGCCGCTGCTCGACCGCATCGGAGGCTGGATCGCCGGGCGCATCGAGACGAAGGCGGCCCCGGATCCGGAGCTCGCGGTTACCCCGCCGACAGCAAGCGGCAAGCGCGTCATCGTGGTGGGCTTTGGCCGGGTCGGCCAACTCGTCTGCGAGATGCTGGCGCGGCACAAGGTGTCGTTCATCGCGGTCGACAGCGACCCGCGCGAGATCGCCAGCCTCAGGCGGCAAGGGCACGACGTCTACTTCGGCGACGCCAACAACCAGGCCTTCCTCGAGCAATGCGGCATCCGCGACGCCGCCTCCCTCGTCCTGACGCTGCACACCGAGGGCGCGCTCGACGAGATCGCCCAGATCGCCCGCGCCCTCAATCCCGACCTCACCATCATCGCCCGCGCCCGCGACGCCGACCACGCCAAGAAGCTCTACGGGCTCGGGGTCACCGACGCCGTGCCGGAGACGATCGAGGCGAGCCTGCAGCTCTCCGAGGCTGTGCTCTTCGATCTCGGCGTGCCGGCCGGCAAGGTCATCGCTTCCGTCCACGAGCGCCGCGATGTCTTCCGCAGGGAGCTCCAGGAGGCCGGCGTCGACGAGACGCGCGTGCGCAACGCCGTGCGCTCCAGCCACCCGGAATCGGGTGCGCGCCGCCAGCCCTTGCCTGCGGCGAAGAGCTGAGCCATGCTCAATTGCTCACTGACGGCCCTCCGCCACACCGGACGGGGGGCCGTATCCGTTCCGCAGGGCCTTTCGGCATCGAGGACAGGATGAGCGTCAACAAGTCGGGTCACATCAGGCTGACCTCGCATCCCGGCGCCGGCACGGCGTCCCGCTTCAAGATCAACTGGGGCGCGCCGAGCCCCGAGGAGCGAGGGCCGGTGGTCGCCACCGTCAATGCCGGGCCCGACCGCAACGCCATCGGCACCCATGGCGGCTCCTATGCCCTCTACCGGGCGCTCGCAGTCTCGGCCGGCGCGCTCAATCCGATCCAGCGACCCGACCTCACCAACACCCATCCCGTCGTCGATATCGGCCCCTTCCCGCAATGGTCGGAACCGGGGCGCATCGTCTCCATGGACCCGTTCGGCCATCTCGTCGGCGAAGCCTTCCGGCGTGACATCGCAGAGGGCGTTGACATCCGCCCCTCCATCGCCATCACCAAGGCGCGGCTGACGCTGCCCGAGCTGAAGGACGACATCGGCAAGCGCCTGAAGGTCGATGGCACCATCGTTCGCGACAGCGGCGACATCGCCTGCGTGAAGATCGCCATCGATCCGGTGTGGTACCTCCCCGGCATCGCAGAGCGTTTCGGCACGTCGGAGACCAACCTGCGCCGCACCCTCTTCGAGCAGACCGGCGGCATGTATCCGGAACTGGTGA
>CAZEZD010000422.1:0-2808 GCA_964516115.1 uncultured Hyphomicrobiales bacterium | reverse complement strand
GTCAGTTCCACTTGCCCATGGCGGCGGAGAGGTTCTCCGAGACCTTGTCGAGGAAGCCGGTGGTGGACAGCCACTTCTGGTCCGCGCCGATGAGCAGCGCGAGGTCCTTGGTCATGTAGCCGCTCTCGACCGTGTCGACGCAGACCTTCTCCAGCTCGTCGGCGAAGCGCTTCAGCTCGGGGTTGTTGTCGAGCTTGGCGCGATGGGCGAGGCCGCGGGTCCAGGCGAAGATGGAGGCGATCGAGTTGGTCGAGGTCTCCTTGCCCTTCTGGTGCTCGCGGTAGTGGCGGGTGACGGTGCCGTGGGCGGCCTCGGCCTCGACGGTCTTGCCGTCGGGGGTGAGCAGCACCGAGGTCATGAGACCCAGCGAGCCGAAGCCCTGCGCCACGATGTCCGACTGCACGTCGCCGTCGTAGTTCTTGCACGCCCAGACATAGCCGCCGGACCACTTGAGCGCCGACGCCACCATGTCGTCGATGAGGCGGTGCTCGTAGTGGATCTTCTTCTTGTCGAACTCGGCCTTGAACTCGGCGTCGAAGATCTGCTGGAAGATCTCCATGAAGCGGCCGTCATACTGCTTCAGGATGGTGTTCTTGGTCGACAGGTAGACCGGGTAGCCGCGGGCCAGGCCGTAGTTGAACGAGGCGCGGGCGAAGTCCTTGATCGACTCGTCGAGGTTGTACATCGCCATGGCGACGCCCGAGCCCGGGGCCTTGAAGACCTCGCGCTCGATGACCTTGCCGTCCTCGCCGACGAACTTGATCGACAGGGTGCCGGCGGTCGGGAACTTGAAGTCGGTGGCGCGGTACTGGTCGCCGAAGGCATGGCGGCCGACGACGATCGGCTGGGTCCAGCCGGGGACGAGGCGCGGCACGTTCTTGCAGATGATCGGCTCGCGGAAGATGACGCCGCCGAGGATGTTGCGGATGGTGCCGTTCGGCGACTTCCACATCTCCTTCAGGCCGAACTCCTTCACGCGGCCCTCGTCGGGGGTGATGGTGGCGCACTTCACGCCGACGCCGTGCTTCTTGATGGCGTTGGCCGAGTCGATCGTGACCTGGTCGTTGGTGGCGTCGCGGTGTTCCACACCGAGGTCGTAATACTCAAGATTCACATCCAGATAGGGGTGGATGAGCTTCTTCTTGATGAGGTCCCAGATGATGCGGGTCATCTCGTCGCCGTCGAGCTCGACGACTGTGCCCGCGACCTTGATCTTCGACATGGTCGGCCTGCTTGAGAGCGCTGGAGCAGAGGGGACTCAGCCTCGGTGCATCCGGACATGCGCTCTGTGAGCCCGGGCCCCCGCGACTGGCGCGCGCCTCATAGCAGAGGCGCGGGCGGGGGGTAAGGGAGAAGAAGGGAGGGGGCGCCCCGCGATGCTGCCTCCCGCGAATGGCGGCTGCCCGGGACGGCCGCGATGGGCTATGCGGGGCGACCGCGCTTTGCCCCTTGCGAAACGGCCAGCCCCACTCTGCCATGCAGACCTTCGCCGCCCTCCTGCTCGCCTATGTGCTGTCGATCTTCTTCCGCTCCTTCCTGAGCGTGCTTGCGACGCGGATCATGGCCGACATGGGCATCGGCGCCACCGAATTGGCGGCGATGAGCTCGGCCTGGTTCATCACCTTCGCGCTGATGCAGTTCCCCGTCGGCTGGGCGCTCGACAGCCACGGGCCGCGGCGCACGGTGCTGCCGCTGATGGCGGTGGGCGGCATCGGCGTCGTGCTGTTTCCCTTCGCGCCGAATGCGCTGGTCGGGGCGTTCGCCATGGGCCTGATCGGCGTCGGCTGCTCGCCGGTCTTCATGGGGGCGCTCTATGTGTTCGCCCGCAACCATGCGGCCCACCGCTTCGGCTTCCTCGCCTCCCTCCTGCTCGGTTTCGGCTCGATCGGCAACCTCATCGGCACGACGCCGTTGAGCTGGGCGGCGGAAGCCTTCGGCTGGCGGCAGGCGATGATGATCCTGGCGGCGCTCTACGGCATCGCCTTCGTCCTCGCCGTGCTGTTCCTGCGCGACCCGCCGCAGCTCGCCCGGCAGGCCGGCGGCGGCATGCTCGGCGGCCTCGGCCAGGTGATCAGGACACGGGTCATCTGGTTCTTCGTGCCGGTGGTGCTGTTCAGCTACGCCATCACGGTGACGCTGCGCGGCCTCTGGGTTGCGCCCTATCTGGAACGGGTGATCGGCCTCGACCTGGCGACACAGGGCGAGGTGGCCCTGCTGATGGCGGTGGCCATGACCGCCAGCGCCTTCCTGTTCGGCTGGATCGAGAGCCGCTGGGGCTGGGCCAAGGCGCTCGCGCTCTTCGGCAACCTCGCCATTGCCGTCATTCTCGCGGCGCTTGCCTGGTCGGGAGTGCAATCGGCCTTCTGGGCGGCGGCGGCCTTCGTCGTGCTCGGCTTCTGCGGCTTCAGCTACACGATCCTGATGGCGCACATGCGCCCCTTCTTCCCCGACCACCTCGTCGGTCGCGGCATGACGCTGATGAACTTCCTCTTCATCGGCGGCGCGGCGCTGGTGCAGACCGGGTCGGGCTGGCTGATCGACCAGGGCCGGGCGCAGGGCCTGAGCGAGCCCGAGACCTTCGCCCGCATGCACGGCGCGCTGGCGGTGGTGCTGCTGGCGAGCACGCTGGTCTATGCGCTGACGCCGGCGAGCCCGCGGCGGGCGCGGCGCCCCTGAACCCGCCTCACGCCGCCTTCATCCGCCCGGCCACGACCCGTACCTTGCGGGGCGCGGCGAGCCAGATGGCGGCCGCCGAGACGAGGCTGACGCCGATGCCGATGAGGAAGGCGAGGCGGTAGCTGCCGGTGA
>CAZEZD010000421.1:0-2810 GCA_964516115.1 uncultured Hyphomicrobiales bacterium | reverse complement strand
GGCGCCTGGAAGAAGACCGGCGGCCCGGTCGAGGAATGGGTGCCGAAGCACAAGGGCTGACCGATCAGCGCAGCGAATGAGCCGATCACGGCAATTCGCTGGATTGCGGGCGCAACGACCGGCATCGTGAGGCCTCCTCGGGAGGCTCGTCATGAAGCTGGTCATCGCCAACAAGGCCTATTCGTCCTGGTCGCTGCGGCCATGGATCCTGATGCGCCATTTCGCCATTCCCTTCGAGGAAGAGGTGATCGCGCTCTACAAGCCGGATACCGCGGCCCGCATCGGCGGCTATTCCGGGGCGGGCCGTGTTCCCGTCCTCATCGACGGCGAGGCGACAGTGTGGGAGAGCCTCGCCATCATCGAGCATGTTGCCGAGCGTTTCCCGGAGCTGGCGATCTGGCCGCGCGATGCCCTTGCCCGTTCCCACGCGCGCTCGGCCGCGACCGAGATGCATGCCGGCTTCACGGCGCTCAGGAGCCGCTGCCCGATGAACATCCGCCGGGCGCCGAAGGCTGTCGCCATCGACGAGGCGGTGCAGCGCGACGTCGACCGTCTGGTCATCCTGTGGAACGAGGCGCGCGGACGTTTCGGCGCAGGCGGACCCTTCCTCTACGGCGCCTTCTCGGCCGCCGATGCCATGTATGCGCCGGTGGTCAACCGGCTCCATGCCTATGCGATCCCCGTTCCCCCGGAGACGCGCGCCTACATGGATGCGGTCATGGCGCTGCCGGCCTGGCGCGAGTGGGACACTGCCGCGCGCGCCGAGCCCTGGCACGAGCCGCGCTACGACGACGTCGCCTGAGCCTCCGCCACATCGCCCGGATGACAGGCCCGGCGGGTCGCGCTAACCAAGGCGGCCCGACCCGTCTGACCGGAGCCGTGACGCCTTGGCCATCCTGAAATCAGCCTTCAACGCCGCCGCCCCCGAGGCGAAAGCCAATGCCGAGGCCTGGCGGGCCCTTGTCGACGATCTCCAGGCGAAACGCGCCGAGGCTGCTCTCGGCGGCAACGAGAAGTCGCGCCAGCGCCACGTCGCCCGCGGCAAGCTTCTGCCGCGCGACCGGGTGATGGGTCTGCTCGATCCCGGATCGCCCTTCCTCGAACTGTCGCAGCTCGCCGCCAACGGCATGTATGGCGAGCCGATCCACGGCGCCGGCGTCATCACCGGCATCGGCCGCGTCGAGGGCCGCGAGGTGATGATCGTCGCCAATGATTCCACCATCAAGGGTGGCACCTACTATCCGATGACGGTGAAGAAGCATCTGAGGGCGCAGGAGATCGCCCTGCAGAACAGGCTGCCCTGTGTCTATCTCGTCGATTCCGGCGGCGCCAACCTGCCGCACCAGACCGAGGTCTTCCCGGACCGCGAGCATTTCGGCCGCATCTTCTACAACCAGGCCAATCTCTCCGCCGCGCGCATTCCGCAGATCGCCGTGGTCATGGGTTCCTGCACGGCGGGCGGCGCCTATGTGCCGGCCATGTCCGACGAGACGGTGATCGTGCGCCGGCAGGGGACGATCTTCCTCGGCGGACCGCCGCTGGTGCGCGCCGCCACCGGCGAGATCGTCACGGCCGAGGACCTTGGCGGCGCCGACGTGCATGCCCGCCAGTCCGGCGTCGCCGACCACTATGCCGTCGACGACACCCATGCGCTGGCGATCGCCCGGCGAATCGTCGCCAACGTCAATTCGGTGAAGTCTGTCGACATCGCGCTCGCCGAGCCGCGCGAGCCGAAATACGACCCGGGCGAGCTGGAAGCGCTGGTCCCGACAAACCTCAAGACGCAGTACGACATCCGCGAGATCATCGCCCGGCTGGTGGACGCTTCCGAGTTCGACGAGTTCAAGGCGCTCTACGGCACCACCCTCGTCACGGGGTTCGCGCGCCTGCACGGCATGCCGGTCGGCATCATCGGCAACAACGGCATCCTCTTCTCCGAAAGCGCCCAGAAGGGCGCGCATTTCATCGAGCTGTGCTGCCAGCGGCGCATTCCGCTCCTGTTCCTGCAGAACATCACCGGCTTTATGGTCGGCCGTCAGTTCGAGGCTGGCGGCATCGCCAAGGACGGGGCGAAGCTTGTCACCGCGGTCGCCTGCGCCCAGGTGCCGAAGATCACGCTGCTGGTCGGCGGCTCCTACGGCGCCGGCAATTACGGCATGTGCGGGCGGGCCTATTCGCCGCGCTTTCTGTTCACCTGGCCGAACAGCCGCATCTCGGTGATGGGCGGCGAGCAGGCGGCGAGCGTGCTGGCGACCGTGAAGCGCGAGAACTTCGAGGCCGAGGGCAAGGACTGGAGCCTGGACGAGGAAGAGGCCTTCAAGGCGCCGATCCGCGCCAGTTACGAGGCCGAGGGCCATCCCTACTACGCCACGGCGCGCCTCTGGGACGACGGCATCATCCTGCCCTCGGAGACGCGGCGCGTGCTGTCGCTGGCGCTCTCCGCCTGCCTCAACGCGCCGGTGCCGGAGACGCGTTTCGGCGTGTTCAGGATGTGAGGTGGCCCGACAACGTGGGTGTTGCACGACGCAAGCGCGTCCTTCGAGGCTCGCCCTGCAGGCGAGCACCTCAGGATGAGGAGGGTGGTGCGCGGCATCAGCGTTCTCAACGGCCCGGCCGTAGCGTCTTGGCCTGATGCAGGTCTCTCATCCCCCCTCATCCTGAGGTGCGAGCGACAGCGAGCCTCGAAGGACGCACTTGAGAAATGCAGCGCAGCCGCTCGCCTGGTCCCCTCGGAGCCGTCTAGTCTCTTCCCGACAAGGGCCGGCGAACGGCCCGCATGAGGGACGAAACGCATGAGCACCCCTCAACCC
>CAZEZD010000420.1:0-2816 GCA_964516115.1 uncultured Hyphomicrobiales bacterium | reverse complement strand
CAACTCGGTCCGACGATCGGCGTCATCGACATCGGGTCGAATTCCGTGCGCCTCGTCGTCTATGAGGCGCTGACGCGCTCGCCGACCCCGATCTTCAACGAGAAGGCGCTGTGCGGCCTCGGCCGCAATGTGTTGACCTCGGGTCGTCTGGGCGACGAAGCCGTGGCGCGGGCGCTGGCCTCGATCCGCCGGTTCCGGGCGCTCTGCCGGCAATTGCGCGTCGGCGAACTGCATGTGCTGGCGACCGCCGCGGTGCGCGACGCGAAGAACGGCGGCGAGTTCATCGCGGCCTGCGAGGCGATCTGCGGCGTGCCGCTGAGACTGCTGTCGGGCCGCGAGGAGGCCTATTTCGCCGCCCTCGGCGTCGTCTCGGGCATGCACCAGCCCCACGGGATCGTCGGGGACCTCGGCGGCGGCTCGCTCGAACTCGTGGATCTCAAGGGCGGGAAGATCGGTGCCGGCGTGACACTGCCGCTCGGCGGCCTGGCGCTGCAGGACACCTCAGGGCAATCGGTGAAGAAGGCCGAGCGGATCGCCGCCAAGCTGGTCGGCAAGGTCGATCTCCTCAAGAAGGGCAAGGGCCTGACCTTCTATGCGGTCGGCGGCACCTGGCGATCGCTGGCCAGGCTCCACATGGCGCAGCGCGGCTATCCGCTCAACGTGATGCACGGCTATTCCCTGACCGGCAAGGAGATCGCCGACTTCTGCTATCTCGTCAGCCGCCAGCCGACGGATTCGATTTCGCGCATCGACGTCGTGGCGGAAAGCCGCCGTCCGCTGCTCGCCTACGGGGCCCTTGTCCTCGAGGCGGTGGTTCGCGCCGCGAAGGTCGACAAGGTGGTGCTGTCGGTGACCGGCGTGCGCGAGGGCCTGCTCTATTCCCTCCTCGACGACGAGGAGAGGGCGGCCGATCCGCTGATTTCGGCTGCCAGGGAGCTCTGCCTGCTGCGCTCCCGTTCGCCGCGCCATGGCGAGGAACTGATCGCCTGGACCGACCGGTTCATGGAGGTCACCCATCTGGAGGAATCGGCGGAGGAGCGGCGTCTGCGCCATGCCGCCTGCCTGCTGGCCGATATCGGCTGGCGCGCCCATCCCGACTATCGCGGCGAGCAGAGCCTCAACATCATCGCCCACGCCAATTTCGTCGGGGTCGACCATCCGGGCCGCGCCTATCTGGCGCTGGCGAGCTTCTACCGCCACGAGGGCCTGCTCGACGAGTTCATGTCGCCGCGCATCCGCGAACTCGTCGGCGTCAGGCTGCTCGACCGCGCCCGCATCCTCGGCGCGGCGATGCGCGTCGCCTATCTGGTCTCCGCCGCCATGCCGGGCGCCCTGCCGCGGGCGCCGGTGGCGGTCGAGGACCGCCGCCTCGTCCTGACGCTGGCCGGCGACCTCGCCGGGCTTGCCGGCGAGCGCCTGTCCAACCGGCTGCGGGCGCTCGGCCGTCTCGTCGGGCGCGAGAGCGAGTTGCGCGTCATCCCTTGAGGGCGGCGGCCGCTGTCCGGGCTGCGGCCTTCGGCGGGGCAGGGCGCTCGGCCTTGCCGTGCAGCCGGTCGAAACGGGCGCGCGCCGCGTCCATCTCCTCGCGATGGGCGAAGGCCCAGTTGCCGAGAGCCTCGATCGGCACCATCAGCGAGCGGCCGAGCGCGGTCAACTCGTATTCGACCCGCGGCGGGATCGTCGGATAGACGGTCCGCGTCACCAGGCCGTCCCGCTCCAGTCCGCGCAGCGACAGGGTCAGCATCCGCTGCGAGATGGTGCCGATCTCGCGCCTGAGCTCGTTGAACCGCCGCGGGCCCTTCCGCCCCAGCATGCGGACGATGAGCACCACCCACTTGTCGCCGATGCGTGCCAGAACCGGTTTCACCGCCGCGCAATCCTCGGGGCGGTCGTGCGTGTCGGTCACATCCATGTGCCCTGCTTCCTTCCGCGTGCCTTCTTGCGCGATGCAGCGCAAGTTACCAAACTATCCTCGGTTACAAAGAGTAACTACCAATCACGCGCTGCGGAAGCCCCACGGCGGCGCCGCACAGGAGACAACCATGAGCCTCAAGCTCCACACCATCATCACCAGCACGCGCCCCGGCCGCGTCGGCCCGCAGGTCGGCAAGTGGTTCAACGACTACGCCGTCGCGCATGGCGGCTTCACCGCCGAACTCATCGACCTCGCAAGCTTCAAGCTGCCGGTCTTCGACGAGCCGAACCATCCGCGCATGGCCAAATACGAGAAGGATCATACCAAGGCCTGGTCGGAGAGCGTCAAGGCAGCCGACGCCTTCGTCTTCGTCACGCCCGAGTACAATTACGGCGTCTCGCCGGCGCTCTACAACGCGCTGACGTTCCTGGCGCAGGAATGGGCCTACAAGCCGGTGGCCTTCGCTGCCTATGGCGGCGTGTCCGGCGGCCTGCGCGCCGTGCAGCACATCAAGCCGATCCTCACCACCCTCAAGATGATGCCCATTCCGGAGGCGGTCGCCGTTCCCGGCTTCGGGTCCTTCCTCGGCCCCGACGCAGCCTTCAAGCCGAACGATCTCATCGAGACGAGCGCCAAGCAGGTGCTCGACGAACTGGTGAAGTGGGCGGGTGCGCTGAAGCCGCTGCGGGGCTGATCCCCGTCTTTCGGCAGGCAATTTGCATGGATGGTGGCGGCTCCGGAACCCTGTTCCGGGGTCGTCATCCCATTAGCTGAGTGGACGGGTGAGGGGCCTTGGCTCTAGAACCCATCCGATCTCCCCCTTGCTGCGTGCCGCCTGAAAGACTTTCCCGCATGTTCAAGAAGATCCTGATCGCCAATCGCGGCGAGATCGCCTGCCGCG
>CAZEZD010000419.1:0-2821 GCA_964516115.1 uncultured Hyphomicrobiales bacterium | reverse complement strand
CCGTGACCATCAACGGCCGGCAGTTCCGCATGGCCTGCGACGACGGCCAGGAGGATCACCTGCTGCGGCTGGCGGCGGAGGTGAACGGCAAGGTCGACCAGCTCAAGGGCGCTTTCGGCGAGATCGGCGACACGCGGCTGACCGTGATGGCTGCCATCATGGTGGCGGACGAACTGGCCGACACGCGCCGCCGGCTGAAGGCTGCGGAGACCGAACTTGCCACGCTGCGCGAGGCCCGGACCCTCATGGTGGAGCGGGCGGACGAGCGGGAGGCGCGGCTCGCCCACACGCTGGACGATGCCGCCGCCTCGATCGAACGGCTCGCGGCCCAGCTCAGCGGTCTGACCCGGCCCGCGCCCTGACGTTTCCCGCGAGGGGCCGCCGACGGGACCGCGCCCCGGTTGCAGATCCTGCATTGTCGACCCCAGAGCATGTTGCGCCGGACCGCGGCGGTGTCTAAACCCTTCGCAGACCCATCCTGATCCGCTCGAACCTCATGAATCGCTCTCCGCAGCCCGACGAGCCAGGTCCCCTCCGCGAGGAAGACCTAGGACTGGACCTGGTGCCGGCCCCGCCGCAGCATCGGAAAGTGCTGTGGGGCGACATCATCGCCCTCCCCGAGGCCGGCACGGGCGCCGAGCCGAAGCTGGAGGCCCGGGTGATGATGTATCCGGACAAATCCCGCTTCTTCGTGTCCTATCCCTCCGGCAAGGAGGAGATCCTGTCTGCGGCCCAGTTCGTGGCGCTGGTGCTGGAGCTGAAGCGCTCCCGCCGTTTCACCTTCGAGCGGCACCGGGGCTGAGCCGGACGAACCGCCGTTTTCCGACCCTGCGGCGCTTGTCGCGCCAGCCGATTTCCTGTATTGCCCCGCCATTCGGCAGATCGACTTCCGGTCGGACCTGCCGGCAACGTATGGTGGATGACCTCCACCCGGGTCGGGGCTTCAGGCCCTCGCCCGCCTCGCGTCCTCGCCGTGGCCCCCGACGGGCCGCCGCCTCAGGACGGGGTCCGCTGCCGGCTCCGGTCGCGATCCGCCCAGCCTGACATCAAGCCGCCTTTCGCCTGGGTTGCGCCCGCGTGCCGTATTCGGCCGCGTCCGGACGCGTTTCCAGCCCCTCGTCCGGCCCTCGCGGAGCCGGCGGCTCACTTCAACCCCGGCGCACCAACGGGCTCACAAGGACGTACACCGAATGGCGACCGCCAACAGCATGAACCCCTCCCGCGACGATTTCGCCGCGCTCCTGGCCGAGAGCTTCGGCACCACCGAGATGAACGAAGGTTCCGTCGTGAAGGGAACCGTGGTCGGGATCGAGAAGGATCTCGCCATCATCGACGTCGGTCTGAAGACCGAGGGCCGCGTGGCCCTGAAGGAATTCACCGGCCCCGGCCGCGAAGGCGACATCAAGATCGGCGACATCGTCGAGGTCTATCTCGAGCGCATCGAGAACGCTCTGGGCGAGGCCGTCATCTCGCGCGACAAGGCGCGCCGCGAGGAAAGCTGGGTCAAGCTGGAGAAGGCGTTCAACGCCAACGAGAAGGTCACCGGCACGATCTTCAACACCGTCAAGGGCGGCTACACCGTCGATCTCGACGGCGCCGTGGCCTTCCTGCCGCGCAGCCAGGTCGACATTCGCCCGATCCGCGACGTCGGCCCGCTGATGAACTCGCCGCAGCCGTTCCAGATCCTGAAGATGGATCGCCGCCGCGGCAACATCGTCGTGTCGCGCCGCACGGTCCTCGAGGAGACCCGCGCCGAGCAGCGTCACGAACTCGTCCAGAACCTCGAAGAGGGTCAGGTCATCGACGGCGTGGTGAAGAACATCACCGACTACGGCGCCTTCGTGGACCTCGGCGGCATCGACGGCCTGCTGCATGTCACCGACATCGCCTGGCGCCGCGTCAACCATCCCTCCGAGGTGCTGACGATCGGCCAGACCGTGAAGGTCAAGATCGTCAAGATCAACCACGAGACGCACCGCATCTCGCTGGGCATGAAGCAGCTGCTGGACGATCCGTGGCAGGGCATCGAGGCCAAGTACCCGATCAACGCCAAGTTCAAGGGCCGCGTCACCAACATCACCGACTACGGCGCCTTCGTGGAGCTGGAGCCGGGCATCGAGGGCCTGATCCACGTCTCGGAAATGAGCTGGACCAAGAAGAACGTCCACCCCGGCAAGATCGTCTCGACCTCGCAGGAAGTGGAAGTCTCGGTTCTCGAGGTGGATTCGTCCAAGCGCCGCATCTCGCTCGGCCTCAAGCAGACCCTGCAGAACCCCTGGGAGGCCTTCATCGAGCGTCACCCGATCGGCGACGTCGTCGAGGGCGAGGTCAAGAACAAGACCGAGTTCGGTCTGTTCCTGGGTCTCGAGGGCGATGTGGACGGCATGGTCCACCTGTCCGATCTCGACTGGAACCGTCCGGGCGAGCAGGTCATCGAGGAGTTCAAGAAGGGCGACATCATCCGCGCCCAGGTCCTCGACGTCGACGTGGAGAAGGAGCGCATCTCGCTCGGCCTGAAGCAGGTCGGCGGCGATCCCTTCGCGGATGCCGGTGAGATCCGCAAGGGTCAGATCGTCACCTGCGAGGTGGTGGAGGCCAAGGAAGGCGGCATCGACGTGAAGCTCGTCGGCACCGACCTGACCGCCTTCATCAAGCGTTCGGAACTCGCCCGCGACCGCGCCGACCAGCGTCCGGAGCGTTTCGCCGCCGGCGAGAAGCTCGACGCCCGCGTCACCATGTTCGACCGCAAGGCCCGCAAGGTCCAGGTGTCGATCAAGGCGCTGGAAGTGGCCGAGGAGAAGGAAGCCATGGCCCAGTTCGG
>CAZEZD010000418.1:0-2843 GCA_964516115.1 uncultured Hyphomicrobiales bacterium | reverse complement strand
TTGCGCTCGAAGGAGCCGTCGCGGGTATAGGCGGTGCGGCCGTCGGGAAGGCTGATGCGGAAGAAGCCCTCGCCGCGGATGGCGACGTCGTAGTCCTTGTCGGTGGCCAGCACATTGCCCTGCGTCATGATGCGGGAGGTGCCGGCCGGTTTGACGCCGGAGCCGATCGAGATGCCCACCGGCAAGAGGTTGCCCTGCTGCGAGTTCTGGGTGCCGGCCCGGCGCTGATGGTCGTAGAGCATGTCCTGGAATTCGGCGCGCTGGCGCTTGAATCCCGTGGTCCGCATGTTGGCGATGTTGTTGGAGATCACCTCGACGGTGAGTTCCTGGGCCTTCATGCCGCTGGCGGCGGTGTGGAGCGCGCGCATGGTTCAACCTCCTCAGGTGGTGGGGTTGCCGAGGGAGCGGATCGCGTCCCGGCGCATCTGGTCGTGGCGTTCCATGCTCGAGGCGAGCGACTGGTAGGCGCGGGTCACCTCGATCATCCGCGACAGGGCGAGGACCGGGGTGACATTGGAACTCTCCAGCGCGCCCTGGCGCACGTCGGCATTGGGAACGGCCACCGCCTGGGTGCCGTCGCGCAGGCGGAACAGATTGTCGCCGGCCTTCTCGAGGGCGCGCGGCACGCTGCCGTCGACCACCCGGAGCCGGCCGCGGGCGCCGCCCGAGGAGGCGACCGAGCCGTCGCGGCCGATGGTAATGCCGACGTCGTTGGCCTCGAAAGCGATCGGGCCGCCCTCGCCGAGGACGATGTGACCCTGCTTGGTGACGAGCTGGTTCTGGGCGTTGAGCTCGAAGGAGCCGTTGCGCGTGTAGCGCTCGCCTTCGGGCGTCTGGACGACGATGTAGCCGCGTCCGTTGATGGCGACGTCGAGCGAATTGCCGGTCTGGGTGATGCCGCCCTGGCCGAGATTGGTCGTGGTCGCCCGGTCCCAGACGAAGGACATGCGCCGGTCGGCCCCGCGCTGGAACGTATCGTCCCGCGCGACAGGCATCAGGTATTCCTGGAACACCACATCGTCCTGCTTGAACCCCGTGGTGTTCAAGTTGGCGAGGTTGTTCGCAATGACGTCGAGCTCGCGCTGCAGGGCGACCTGCCGCGAAAGACCGACGAGACCAATGTTCTCCATCGGACCAGTCCCCGATTGTCCGACTCGATCACCGTCTCTCCCAAGACGATCGTCGAACCGGTGCTCCCCAGCTGGACCCCGTGTCCGTTCTCCCAAACGGTCGCCGCGGTCCGCCAAGTCCTTCGCAGCCTTCGTGCCAAGTCGGTGATTTATGGAAAATCAACCACTTACGCTAAGATTACATTCACCTGACGCTAGGCACGAACAGGCAGGGGGACGCTTTCGTCCCGGCAAATCTTGCCGGCTCTTAACGAAAATAAACGAGCCGTTAACCATTCTGGCGCCAACGTCCCATTCAGAGAATCCGGGGCTTGAGTGATGGCGAAGAAACCGAAAAAGCCAGAGGCCGATGGCGATGAGGACGGGGAGGGCGAGGGCGCTCCCGAGGCCGGCGGCGGCAAGAAGAAGCTGTTCATGATGGTCGGCGCCGCCGTGGCGGTGCTCGGCCTCGGCGGCGGCGGCTGGTTCTTCTTCATGAAGAAGAAGCCGGATTCGGCGTCCGCCCCCCCGGTGGAGGTCGCCAGGCCGGTCGCCTTCGTCGACCTGCCGGACATGACGGTCAACCTGTCGGTCGGGCAGGACCGTCCGCAGTATCTGCGGGTCAAGGTCGCCCTCGAGGTTACCGACTCCAAGGTCGCCGACCAGATCAAGCCGATCATGCCGCGCGTGATCGACGCCTTCCAGCTCTACCTGCGCGAGATGCGCCCCTCGGACATCGAGGGCTCGGCCGGCATCTTCCGGCTCAGGGACGAACTGACACGGCGGGTGAATACCGCCGTCCATCCGGCACGGGTCAACGCCGTGCTGTTCCGCGAAATCGTCGTGCAGTGACGGGCTGACCATGGCAGGCGATATCGACCAGGACGCCCTTGCCGCCGAATGGGGCATGGCCCTTGAGGAGCAGGGCGCCTCAGGCGGGGATGGCGATCAGTCGTGGGAGACCGTCGGCGAAGACGGTATGGCCCATGTCAATGCCGGGTCCAAGGGCGGCGCCGAGCGCATTCTCAACCAGGAGGAGATCGACAATCTCCTCGGCTTCTCGATCGAGGATCTGGCGCTCTCCGACAATGGCGGCATCCGCGCCATCATCGACTCGGCGATGGTCGCCTACGAGCGTCTGCCGATGCTCGACATCGTGTTCGACCGCCTCGTGCGGCTGCTCACGACGTCCCTGCGCAACTTCACCTCGGACAACGTCGAGGTCTCGCTCGACCGCATCCACGCCGTCCGTTTCGCCGACTACCTGAATTCCATTCCGCTGCCGGCCATCCTCTCCATCTTCAAGGCGGAGGAATGGGACAATTTCGGCATCGCGACCGTCGATTCGAGCCTCATCTACTCGATCATCGACGTGTTGCTCGGCGGCCGGCGCGGCGTCACCGCCATCCGCGTCGAGGGGCGGCCCTACACGACCATCGAGATGGGCCTCGTCAAGCGGATGATCGAACTCATCCTCGCCGACGCCGAGGCCGCGTTCCGGCCGATCTCGCCGGTCAACTTCAAGATCGACCGGCTGGAGACCAATCCGCGCTTCGCCGCCATCTCGCGCCCGAACAACGCCGCCATCCTGGTGCGCTTCCGCATCGATATGGAGGAGCGCGGCGGCTCCATCGAGATGCTGCTGCCCTATGCGACGCTGGAGCCGATCCGCGATCGCCTGATGCAGACCTTCGTCGGCGAGAAGCTCGGCCGCGACACGGTCTGGGAGGGGCA
>CAZEZD010000417.1:0-2866 GCA_964516115.1 uncultured Hyphomicrobiales bacterium | reverse complement strand
TTGGTCGCTGGTTCGAATCCGGCCCGGGGAGCCAAATCCGAAACCCTCGAAGCGCGTCGGCGTTTCGGGGGTTTCGTTTTTTCCGGCACAGTTCTCGGGACGGTCGGGAGGCGCTGGGAAGCGAGGTCGAGCCGGGCCACCTCAGCGCCATGTCCGATGAACCGACGGGTCCTGCGATCCGTATTTACTCCATGTCCCAGAAGCCCGTCCTCGTCTGGTTCCGAGACGACCTCCGCCTGTCCGACCATCCCGCCCTGAACGCGGCCTGTGAAACAGGCGCTCCGATAGTCTGCCTGTACGTCTTCGAGGACGGCACGCCCGGCCGTCGGAACACTGGCGGTGCAGCGCGCTGGTGGCTAGCGCAGAGCCTGCGGTCGCTCGATGCCGGGCTCAGAGCGCGCGGCAACCGGCTGATCCTGCGCGCCGGCCGCGCCACCGAGGTGTTGCCGGCCATGCTGGCCGAGACTGGCGCGGCGCGCGTCGTCTGGAACCGCCGCTACGATGCCGGCGGCATCGCAGTCGATTCCGCTATCAAGGCGGGCCTGAAGGAGCGCGGAGTCGTCGTATCGAGCTTTCCCGGCAACCTGTTGCGCGAACCCTGGGAGGTGAAGTCGGCGGCTGGCGATCCGATGCGAGTGTTCTCTCCGTTCTGGCGCGCGCATCAGAAACTCGGTGACCTGCGAGGGCCGCTCAGGGCACCTGATTCCGTTCCCGCGCCGACCATGTCGGTCGATAGCGAGACTCTCGACGCCTGGGGGCTGGAGCCGCGTAACCCGAACTGGGCTACCGGTTTTCCCGACGAATGGACCCCCGGCGAGGCAGGCGCGCAGGCGGCTCTGGACACCTTCATCGATGGGCCGCTGGCGGGCTATTCGGACGATCGCAACCGGCCCGACTTGGCATCGACCTCGCGGCTGTCGCCCCATCTGCGCTTCGGCGAGATCTCTCCGCTCCAGATCTGGCATCGCGTCCAGATGGCAGCCGGCATGGACGGCGGGAGGGACGTCGCCAAGTTTCTTGCCGAAGTGGGCTGGCGGGAATTCTCCTATCATTTGCTGTTCCACTGGCCAGACCTCGCCGAACGCAATTTCCAGAGCCGCTTCGACGCCTTCCCCTGGCATGATGACGCAGCGATGCTCTCCGCCTGGCAGCGCGGGCAGACCGGCTACCCGGTCGTCGATGCCGGCATGCGGCAATTGTGGCGGACAGGCTGGATGCACAACCGCGTGCGCATGGTTGTCGCCTCCTTCCTGGTCAAGCACCTGCGCATCGACTGGCGCGCCGGCGAGCGCTGGTTCTGGGACACGCTGGTCGATGCCGATCCGGCCAACAATCCCGCGAGCTGGCAGTGGGTCGCCGGATCGGGAGCCGATGCCGCCCCCTATTTCAGGATTTTCAATCCAATGCTTCAGGGCACGAAATTCGATCCGCAGGGCGCCTATGTACGTCGCTGGGTCCCCGAGCTCGCCGGCCTGCCGGACGAGGCCATTCACGCGCCATGGCAGGCGTCGAGGCCGGTTCTCGACCGAGCGGGCGTGCGGCTGGGCGAGACCTATCCGCACCCCATCGTCGACCACGACGCCGCAAGGAGCGCGGCGCTTGCCGCTCTGGCGGCGACGCGCGAGCCGACCCATGCATAGTCAGACGAGGCACGAAGGGTCGGGTACATCCTCCCGGCATGGAACCACGAAAGCGTTGAACGATTATTCGTTTTGCCGCATCTTTCGGGGGCACCAGACGTCGAAGTCGATTGCGGTTACCCGTCCGAGTTCTCCTGATGCATCTGGGACGGTCCGCGAATCGCAAGATTCCCGGTGCGACCGATTCATTCCGCCCTATCGGAAGGCTTCGTTCCGCCCATGACCATCACCCAACAGCAGACCCGTCCCTTCGCCGACACCATCGAAGTCACGAAAGAAACACTGCGACGCGCGACGCGGGGCCTGCCCTCCGTCCTCAGGCTGGCCCTCGGCTATCCGCTCGGCATCCGCTACGGCGTCCTGACCATGCGCCTGCCGGACGGCCGCCGGCTTCTGTTCCGGGGGAAGGAACCCGGCCCCAGCGCCGAAATGATCGTCCACGACCTTGCCTTTGCGCGCCGTCTGATCCTCGACGGTGATCTCGGTTTTGCCGAGGCGTTCATCCGTCGCGAGTGGGACACTCCGGACCTGTCCGGGTTCCTGCACTTCTTCGCCGTGAACATGCACGCCGTCCGCAACCTGACGCGGTTCAACCCCCTCGCGCGGCTCCTGCACCGCTACCGGCACTGGCGCAACCGCAACACGAAGACCCAGGCGCGGCGCAATATCGCGGCCCATTACGACCTCGGCAACGCCTTCTATCGCGCCTGGCTCGACCCCTCCATGACCTACTCCTCGGCGCTGTTCGAGACGGGCGCCGAAACGCTCCACGAGGCCCAACTGGCCAAGTACCGCAGGCTCGCCCGGGAGCTTCATCTCAAGCCAGGCGACCACGTGCTCGAGATCGGCTGCGGCTGGGGCGGCTTCGCCGAAGTCGCAGCCCGCGAGTTCGGCGCGAGGGTCACGGGTCTGACGCTTTCGCAGGAACAGTTCGACCATGCCACCCGTCGCATGGCGGAAGCCGGACTTACGGATCGGGCGACGATCAAACTGCAGGACTACCGCGACGAGCGCGGCGTCTATGACGCGGTCGCCTCCATCGAGATGTTCGAGGCGGTGGGCAAGGAGTACTGGCAGACCTATTTCGACAAGGTCGCCGCCTGCCTGGCGTCCGGCGGCCGCGCCGGCATTCAGGCGATCACGATCGACGAGGCCTATTTCAGCGACTACGTCCGCGAGATCGACTTCATCCGCGCCTATATCTTCCCGGGTGGCATGTTGCCGAC
>CAZEZD010000416.1:0-2869 GCA_964516115.1 uncultured Hyphomicrobiales bacterium | reverse complement strand
CCCCAGGTGCGCGACTGCGCGGTGTTCGGCATTCCCCATGCCGAGTTCGGCGAGAGCATCATGGCGGTGATCGAGCCGCAGCCCGGGGCCGAGATCGTGCCCGAGGCGCTGAAGGCGGAGCTCGCCACCCGCATCGCCGACTACAAGCTGCCGCGCCACATCGAGATCCGCCACGACCTGCCGCGCGAGGATTCCGGCAAGATCTTCAAGCGTCGCCTGCGCGATCCCTACTGGGCGGCGGCGGGGCGGACGATCTGAGGACGCGACATCGAGCGCTCCTTGTGAAGACGCGTCCTGATTGCGTCATGTCCGGGCTTGCCCGGCATGACGATGTGGTGCGATGCGTGCTCTGGAGGCTTGAGGAATTGGGGGCTCAGAACCCGAGCATGGCCCTGACATCCGCCGGGCTCGACCCTTGCGCCCGCAACGCCCGGAACCCCTCCGCCTGATCGCTCTTCGACAGCTTCCTCCCGTCCGGCCCGAGCACCAGCCGGTGGTGGCGATAGAGCGGCGCAGGCAGTCTGAGCAGATCCTGCAGCAGGCGATGCACGGCGGTGGCCTCGAACAGGTCCTCGCCCCGCACGACGTGGGTGACCTCCTGCAGCGCATCGTCGGTGACGACGGCGAGGTGGTAGCTGGTGCCAAGATCCTTGCGGGCGAGGACCACGTCGCCCCAGCGTTCGGGACGGGCCTCGACCGTCCGCGCCGGATCGCCATTCCCGTCCACTTCGATCCAGGTGAGCGGCCCGCCAAGGCGCGCCATGGCCGCGGCCATGTCCAGCCGCATGGCGTGAGGCTCGCCCGCGGCGATGCGGGAACGGCGCTCGGCCTCCGGCATCAGCCGGCCGTTTCCGGCGTAAAGCGGCGCGCCATCCGGATCGGTCGGCCAGGCCTTGCCTGTTGCCGCCGCCTTCGCCGCGGCCAACGCCTTCAGCTCCATCCGGCTCTCGAAGCTTGGATAGACGAGGCCCATCGCCTCCAGCCGGTCCAGCACGGCGCGATGGCCGCCCAGATACTCGGACTGGCGCCGGTATGGCGTCTCGAACGGCACGCCGAGCCAGCCGAGGTCTTCGATCATCGCCGCCTCGAACCCGGGACGGCAGCGCTCGCGATCGATGTCCTCGATGCGCAGCAGCAGCCGCCCGCCGAGGGCTGCCGCCATCCTCTCGTTCTCCAGCGCGCTATGGGCATGTCCGAGATGCAGCAAACCGTTCGGGCTCGGCGCGAAGCGCAGGACCGTAACGTCCGGTTTCGGATGGTGCATGGCGGCCATGGCTGAGCCTATGGTCGAGGGCGCGGAACGACGCAAGACGGGATGCGGATGCCAATCGAGACCGAACAAGATTTGGAGATGATGCTGGAAGCGCTCGCCGGGCAATGCCCGGTCATGGCGGCGCTTCATGCGGCACTGGGCGTCCCGCCCCTGCGCCGTCGTCCGGCAGGCTTCGAGGGCCTCGTCCACGTGGTCGTCTTCCAGCAGATCTCGACGCTGGCGGCACAGGCGATCTGGGCGCGGACGCGGGAGGTCCTCGGAACCATCACGCCGGAGAGGCTGGCGGCGGCCAGCGACGACGACTATCGCGCCTGCGGCCAGTCCCGTCCCAAGGCGCGCACCCTCAGGGCCGTCGCCGCGGCGGTCCTCGACGGCACGCTCGACCTCGCCAGCCTGCCGCACATGAGGGCCGAGGACGCCCATGCCGCGCTGGTCGGGGTCAAGGGCATCGGCCCCTGGACGGCGGACGTCTATCTCCTCACCTGTCTCGGCCATGGCGACGCCTGGCCGGCCGGCGACATCGCCCTTCAGGCCGCGGCGCAGGATGCCCTCGCCCTTCCCGCGCGGCCGGATGCTAAGGCCATGATCGCCATCGGCGAGCGCTGGCGGCCGCATCGCGCGGGAGCGGCGCGGCTCTTGTGGGCCCACTATGCCGCGCTGCGCGGCCGTGTCGCCGAGCCGGCCACGACGGCGTGAGCGGCGGCGTCTTCGGGCTTCACAAGAGCGACACGATCCCCATAGTATCCGTCAGTGCCTGAAATTCGCCGCTCGCGAATCGCCGAGCTGCCCGATCGCAAGGAGTTCGTCTTGACGGTCGCCGTATCACCTGGGGCATTGCCGGTTTCGACCGCAATCTCCCCTGGTTCATGGCCGGCCCTGGTGCTCAACGCGGATTATCGCCCGCTGAGCTATTATCCCCTGTCGCTCTGGTCGTGGCAGGACACCATCAAGGCCGTCTTCCTGGATCGCGTCACAGTCGTCTCGACCTACGAGAAGGCGATTCATTCGCCGAGCTTCGAGATGCGCCTGCCAAGCGTCGTCTCGCTGAAGACCTATGTGAAGCCGTCGCGGAACCCTGCCTTCACCCGCTTCAACGTCTTCCTGCGCGACCGCTTCCGCTGTCAGTATTGCGGCCACGGCGAGGACCTGACCTTCGACCATCTGGTGCCGCGCTCCAAGGGTGGCCAGACCACCTGGGAGAACGTGCTGACGGCCTGCTCGCCCTGCAACCTGCGCAAGGGCTCGAAGACGCTGAGGGAATCGGGCATGCAGCTCGCCCAGCCGCCCTTCGCCCCGTCGGTGCAGGACCTGCACGCCAACGGCCGGCTGTTCCCGCCGAACTACCTGCACCAGAGCTGGATGGACTATCTCTACTGGGATACCGAGCTGGAGCCGTAGGACTCAGGCGCTCTCGCGCTGGCGGCTCGCCGCCGCCAGCGCCACGGCCGCGAGGGCGACCGAGATCAGCACGTTCCAGCCGGCCAGCGACAGGCCGAGGAAGCGCCAGGCGGCCACCGTGCAGTCGGCGAGGGGCCTGGCGTTCTGCAGGCTGCGCAGGAGATCGCCGGGGGTCCGCGCGAGGGTCGTCGGCTGGGC
>CAZEZD010000415.1:0-2878 GCA_964516115.1 uncultured Hyphomicrobiales bacterium | reverse complement strand
CCGGCGCGCGCTACCACGCCGCCTCCATCACCTGCCGCGACAGCCTCGCCATCATCGCCCGGGCGAAGAACGAGGGACTGCCCGTCACCGCGGCCGTGACCATCAACCACCTGACGCTCAACGAGAACGACATCGGCAGCTACCGCACCTTCTGCAAGGTGACGCCGCCCTTGCGCACCGAGGATGACCGCCTCGCCCTCGCCGATGCGGTCGCCGACGGCACGATCGACGTCATCGTCTCGGACCACGATCCGCAGGATGTCGAGACCAAGCGCCTGCCCTTCGCCGAGGCCATGCCAGGCGCGGTCGGCGTCGAGACCATGCTGCCGGCGGCGCTGCGCCTCCTGCATGCCGGACTGGTCCCGCTCAATGCGCTGCTGAGGGCGCTCTCGACCACGCCCGCCGCCCTGCTGGGACTTCCCGGCGGGTCGCTGGCGACAGGCGAGCCGGCCGACCTCATCATCCTCGATCTCGACGAGCCCTGGGTTCTCGACCGCGACGATCTCCGGTCGAAGTGCAAGAACTCGCCATTCGACGAGGCGCGAATGACCGGCCGGGTGCTGGCGACCTTCGTCGCCGGCCGCAAGGTTCACGATCTCGGCGGCTGACGGCATCGCGACAGCGGGATCGGGGATATCGCCTTGCGGGCCATGGTCTTTGCGGCCCGAAATGCTAGCGTGAGGCGTTCCCTGCCGGTGATTGCCTCATGATTGCAGCCTCCCTTCCCGTCCTCGCCGCCGCCCTGGCCGTCGGCTACCTGCTCGGTTCGATCCCCTTCGGCCTGGTCCTGACGCGCAGCGCCGGCCTCGGCGACATCCGCGCCATCGGCTCGGGCAATATCGGCGCGACCAATGTGCTGCGCACCGGCAACAGGAAGCTCGCCGCCGCGACCCTGCTGCTCGACGGACTGAAGGGCACCGCGGCCGTCATCCTCGCCGGCCTCTTCGGCCCGGCCGCGGCGCTCGCCGCCGGTATCGGCGCCTTTCTCGGCCATGTCTTCCCGGTGTGGCTCGGCTTCAGGGGCGGCAAGGGCGTTGCAACCTTCCTTGGCGTCCTGCTCGCCATCGCCTGGCCGGCCTTTTTCGTCTTCGCAGCGATCTGGATCGCCATGGCCTATGCCTTCCGCTTCTCCTCGCTCGCGGCCCTCGCCGCCAGCGTGGCGACCCCCGTCGTTCTCGCCGTCATGGGGTACGGCTGGCCGGCCGTCCTCGCCTTCGCGGCGATGACAGCCCTTCTCATCGCCAAGCACCACGAGAATATCGCCAAGCTGATCGCCGGCACCGAAAGCCGCATCGGCGAGAAGAGCGCGGCGCCGCCGGGATGAGTACGGGCGGCGACGACCTCTTCTCCCGCCCTGCCACGGCGCTCCGCCTGACGGACCGCCAGAGACTGGACTGGCTGCGCCTCGCCCGCTCGGAGAATGTCGGCCCCCGCACCTTCCGCGAACTGATCAACCTCTACGGCAGCGCCGCCGCCGCGCTGGAGGCCCTCCCCGACCTGTCGCGGCGGGGTGGCGCGCGCAGCATCCGCATCGTGACCCTTGCCGAGGTCGAGGCAGAGATGGCACGGGCCGCCGCACTCGGGGTCCACTTCGTCGCCCTCGGCGAGCGCGACTATCCCGACCGTCTGCGCCGCATCGCTTCGGCACCGCCCCTGATCGCTCTGCGGGGCGATGCGACCTGCCTGACGCGGCCGATGATCGGCCTCGTCGGATCGCGCAACGCCTCCATTGCCGGCATCAAGATGGCCGCGATCCTGGCAAGGGGTCTCGGCGAGGCCGGCATGACGACCGTCTCGGGCCTGGCACGCGGCATCGACACGGCCGCCCATGAGGCCTCCATCGGGACGGGAACCGTCGCCGTCCTCGCCGGCGGGCATGACCGCATTTACCCGGCTGAAAACGAACCCCTGCTCATGCGGCTTCTGGCGGCGGGCGTCGCGCTCAGCGAGATGCCGATGGGCCACGAGCCCCGCGCCAGGGACTTCCCCCGCCGCAACCGGCTGATTGCAGGCCTGGCGCTGGGCGTCATCGTGGTCGAGGCCGCGGAGCGATCAGGCTCGCTGATCACTGCGCGGATGGCGCTGGAGGAGAACCGCGAGGTCTTCGCCGTGCCGGGTTCTCCCCTCGACCCGCGCGCCGAGGGCGCCAACCGTCTGCTCAAGCAGGGCGCGACCCTCGTCACCGGCGTCGATGACGTGCTGACCGTTCTCATGCCCATTCTGGAGCGGCCGGCCGACCCGTCCGACCTGGAGGAGGACGAAACGCGCCTCGACGCCGCCGATCCGGGCGATGATGGCCGCAGCCGCATCATGGCCCTGCTCGGACCGGTTCCCGTGACCCTCGACGATGTGGTGCGCGCCTCGGGGCTCGGCGTGGCGGCAGTCCGTGTCGCCCTGCTCGAACTGGAACTGGCGGGACGCCTTCAGCGCGATCCGGGCGGCCGCGTGTCGCTGCTCTGAGCGCAGGCGCGCTGCCCACCCTCCCTCTCGCGGATGATCTCGGCCTGCTGCTCGGCCTCCAATCGCACCATGTCGGCGAGGTAAGCCAGCGTCCTGAGCTCAGCCAGACGCGCCAGTTCCACGAGTTCGCTGGCCAGCTTGCCGACATAGGAGGCGATATCGGCCCTGCTGACCGGAGCGGCAGATGGCGTGGCAGGCACACGCCGTTCAGATCTGCCGTTTCCGATCTGACGCCGCCTGCCATCGACCCGCATGCCCCGCTCCATCCGGCTCCCCGACGCTTGCCTGCGCACAACGTCGTACCCCATCCACAACCATAATATCAATATTTGCAATAATGCACCTATAAAGTGCATTAGCCGCTGATTTGACTTGGGCACGCCTTGTGCCCATGTTCCGGCCGACTTTCGGCACCGCA
>CAZEZD010000414.1:0-2891 GCA_964516115.1 uncultured Hyphomicrobiales bacterium | reverse complement strand
AAGGCATTGTCGGCGTGCAGAAGGAGGCGGTCCTGGCGTCGAAGCGCTCGGTGGTGACGGTGGAGGAGATCGTCGACGATTTCGGCCCGCGCAGCGCCAATGCGGTCATCCTGCCCTCGTGGACGGTGACGGCGATCGTGAAGGTGCCGGGCGGGGCTCATCCCTCCTATGCCCAGGGCTACTACAAGCGCGACAACGCTTTCTACATCGCCTGGGACAAGATCGCCCGCGACAAGGCGGTGTTCCTGAAGTGGATGGAGGAGAACGTGCTCGCCGGCGGGCCTGAGTCCTTCGCGGCGCAGGCGCGTCGCTTCGCCGTCGCGGCCGCGTGAGGGAGACAGGACCGATGAGCGCCTACACGCCCAACGAGATCATGACCATCGCCGCCGCCCGGCTCCTCACCAACGAGGATGTCTGCTTCGTCGGCATCGGCAACCCGTCCGCCGCCTGCAATCTCGCCCGCCTGACCCATGCGCCGAAGATCACGCTGATCTACGAGAGCGGCACGCTGTCGACACGGCCGACTGTCCTGCCGCTGTCCATCGGCGACGGCGAGCTCTGCGACACGGCGCTGACCACGGTGTCGGTGCCGGAGATGTTCCGCTACTGGCTGCAGGGCGGCCGCATCACCATCGGTTTCCTCGGCGGCGCGCAGATCGACCGCTTCGCCAATCTCAACACCACCGTCGTCGGCCCCTATGACGCGCCGAAGGTGCGCCTGCCCGGCGGCGGCGGCGCGCCGGAGATCGCCATCAACTGCGGCCAGATCTTCATCATCATGGCCATGGGCCAGCGCGCCTTCATGGACAAGCTGCCCTTCATCACCTCGCTCGGCCATGGCACGGGCAAGGGCTCGCGCGAGGCGCTCGGCGTCAAGACGCGCGGGCCGACGCAGCTCATCACCGACCTCTGCATCTTCGAGCCGGACGCCGAGACGAGCGAGCTGACGGTGACCTCGATCCACCCCGGCGTCACCCGCGAGCAGATCCAGGAGAACTGCGGCTGGCCGGTGAAGTTCGCTCCGCAAGTGAAGGAAACCCGCGCCCCGGACGAGACCGAGCTCACCGTGCTGCGCGACCTGCATGCCCGCACCAAGGCTGCCCACGCAGCCTGAATCTGGACAGTACCGGAACAGGAGACCTGCAGTTCGCAATTGCGCCCTTCGAGGCTCGGGCAGAAGCCCTCGCACCTCAGGATGAGGGAAGTCGTATCTTGCATGCCGGCAGAAGAGCTCGGCGGTCGGGCTTCGGCTGGATCTGGTGCAGGTCTCAAACTCCCTCATCCTGAGGTGCGAGGCGACAGCCGAGCCTCGAAGGACGCACTTGGCTGGTGCAGGATACCGACACAGGCGGCTTCGCGGCCGCGACAGGGAGCATGTCATGGCCGATGCCTTCATCTGCGACGCGGTGCGCACGCCCATCGGCCGCTACGGCGGGGCGCTCGCCAAGGTGCGCACGGACGATCTCGCCGCAGTGCCGCTGAAGGCGCTCCTCGCCCGCCATCCCGAGATCGCCTCCGCCATCGACGAGATCGTCTTCGGCTGCGCCAACCAGGCCGGCGAGGACAACCGCAATGTCGCCCGCATGGCGGCACTGCTCTCCGGCCTGCCGGACAGCGTCCCGGCCATGACCGTCAACCGTCTCTGCGCCTCCGGCCTCGATGCGGTGGGCGCCGCGGCGCGGGCCATCAAGGCCGGTGAGATCGACCTCGCCATCGCCGGCGGCGTCGAGAGCATGACCCGCGCTCCCTTCGTCATGGGCAAGGCGGCGGAGGCCTTTTCCCGCTCGGCGGACATCTTCGACACCACCATCGGCTGGCGCTTCATCAACCCCCTGATGAAGGCGCAATACGGCGTCGATTCCATGCCGGAGACCGGCGAGAACGTCGCCGAGGAGTTCCAGGTGTCGCGCAAGGCGCAGGATGCCTTCGCGCTGGCCTCTCAAGTGAAGGCGGCCCGCGCCGTCGCCTCGGGCTATTTCGCCGAGGAGATCGTGCCGGTGGAGATCCCCGGTCGTGGCGGTCCGACCATCATCGACCGTGACGAGCATCCGCGCTCCGACACGACCGCGGAGACGCTCGCCAGGCTCAAGGCCTTCGTGCGCCAGCCCGGCACGGTGACCGCCGGCAACGCCTCGGGCGTCAATGACGGCGCCTGCGCCATGATCGTCGCCTCTGCCGCGGCGGTGGAGAAGTACGGCCTCACCCCGCGCGCCCGCATCCTCGGCCTCGCCTCGGCCGGCGTGCCGCCGCGGATCATGGGCATCGGGCCGATCCCCGCGGTGAAGAAGCTGGTCGAGCGGCTCGGGATCAAGGTGTCGGACTTCGACGTCATCGAGCTGAACGAGGCCTTCGCCAGCCAGGGCATCGCGGTGCTGCGCGGCATCGGCGTGCCGGAGGATGCCGACCACGTGAACCCCAACGGCGGCGCCATCGCCCTCGGCCATCCGCTCGGAATGTCGGGCGCGCGCATTGCCGCGACCGCCGTGCATCAGCTTCAGAAGACCGGCGGGCGCTACGGCCTCGCCACCATGTGTGTCGGCGTCGGGCAGGGCGTCGCGCTCGCCGTCGAGCGCGTGAACTGACCGATCCGCATCAAGGCGGCCGGACCTGCGCCCGGCCGGCACTCGTCGATCCCCCATCGGCCAAGACCCGGACAAGACCTGCGGACGGCAGGCGCGATCCACGAGAGGAACCCTGACGATGGCCCTGATCCTGCCGCGCGGCTCCACGGCGGCGCACCCGCCGAGCCTGCACCCCGCCTACACCAGCACCGTGCTGCGCGCCCCCAAGCAGCCGCTCATCCTGGTGCCGCACACGCTCTCCGAACTCACCGGCCCGGTCTATGGCCACGGCAAGGTGCGCGACACCGACAGCGACCTGACCGTCCAGCA
>CAZEZD010000413.1:0-2895 GCA_964516115.1 uncultured Hyphomicrobiales bacterium | reverse complement strand
GAGGCCGAGCTTCTCGGCCAGCGGCACGATGGCGGCCGCCGGCAGCAGCGAGCCATCGGGGCGGCGGATACGCAGCAGGCATTCGTAGTAGGCGGTGTGCCTGTCGGGCCCGGTGGTGACGATCGGCTGGAAGGCGAGGCTGATCCGCCGGTCGTTGAGCGCCGAGACGATCTCGTCGGTGATCTTCAGGTTCTCCTGCCGCGCCCGTTCGCGCTCCAGGCTCGGGGCGTAGATCTGGAAGGCGCCGCGCCGGCGCACCTTGATGCCGTCGAGCGCCTCCTGCGCCCGCCCCATCATGGCGGCGAGCGTGTCGGCATGGCGCGGGGCGATGACGCCGCCGAGCGTCACGCTGACGGCGACGGGGCCGGCGCGGGTCAGGAAGATGTCCTCGCGCACGGCGTTCAGGATGCGCTCGGCGGCGACCTCCATCTCCTCCGGCTGGCAATTGCGCATCAACAGGCCGAACTTGTTGCCCGACAACCGGCCGAGCAGGTCGCCGCCGCGCAGGCGCGAGCGGATGCGTCGGCCGGCGCCGGCGATGATCTCGTCGGCGATGTCGAAGCCATAGGCCTCGTTGACATGGGCCAGATTGTCGACGGCGGCGATCAGAAGGCCGATCGAGCCCCGCACCTTGCGCGCATCGTCGAGCGCGTCCTCCAGCACCTCGCAGAAGCGATGGCGCGAGAGCTGGCCCGTCAGCGGATCGATCTCGCTCGCCTCGATGAGGCGGCGGCGCATCTCGTAGCTTTCCGTGATGACCCGGACGGCGCCATGGGCGCGCAGCGGCCGGCCGTCGGAGGAGGCGAACCAGCGGCCCGAATCCTCGACCCAGTGGACGGCGCCGCCCTCGGCGCGCACGGCATATTCGATGCAGTAGGCGACGCCCTCGCCGCGGTCGACGTGAGGAGAGTTCACCACGGCCTCAAAGCGGCCGGCGGGGGACTCGGGCGCCATGATCTGGGCATAGGCCCGGCCGGAGGCGAGGCCGCGGGGATCGACCCCGAGGACGCTGCCGGCGTTCTCGCTCCAGCTCAGCCTGTCGGAGGGGATCGCCCATTCATAGGTCGCCGTGCCGACCGACGACAGGATGTCGCTGGTGGCCGCAGGATTGGCATGCGTGTCCAGGTCATGACCGCCTTCTGCGATCAGGGTGTGGGGGCGCTCCACAGTGCTTCTGCCTGCTTGAGGTCGTTCCCATCAATAGGCCGGAAAACAATGAACGAAATGTATCGAAATCAACGGGGTTCGGAAGGAATTCCGTAGCGTCACTCGCGTAACGTCAGGCGACTGGCCTGATGCCGCCAGTGTTCCGAACTGGAACACCGCCGGCGGCACAGGTGTTGCTCTTGTCATCCTGCCGACCGGCGTGAGCCGGTCCGAAAGCCGGGAGCTGGACATGACGACGGTCAAGGCAGCAGGTTCGAGCCAGCCGCTTCGCTGGCGTCGCCGCAACGACGAGCGGTTCGCGGGGTCGCGGCGCTCCGAGACAGCCTCGTTTCGTGACACGCTGGGCGCCCTGCCCGTTCCGGTCCGCCAGGAGCATTCCCCGGAGGACCGCTGGACGCGCAACCGGCCTGCGGCGGCGTTCGTGGCGCAGCTTCTCGCCAATCGCTTCAACATCGCGGCCACGCCGCGCCGTCGCCGCGCCGACCGTGAAGAGGTCGATGCGCGCTATCACGACGCGGACCCGGACTCCCGTCCGACGGCCAGCGGCTCGCTGGTCCACCGCGACATCTGACGGCCGGGTGGCCGCTCAGTAGCCGAGCGCCATGCCGTCCTTGCGCGCGTCGGAGCCGCCGACGAGGAAGCCCGACTTCTCGATGCGGATCATCTGCCCGCCGCCGATCGGCTTCACCGTGACATCGACGTCGTGTCCCATGGCGCGGACCTTCTCGATGGTCGCCGCCGGCCAGGTCGGCTCCACCGTCGTCTTCTCGCCCTCGAAGAAGGCCCGCGGCGAATCGATCGCCGCCTGGGGGTCCATGCCGTAGTCGACCGTGTTGCAGACGACGTGGGCGTGGCCGGAGGACTGGTAGCTGCCGCCCATGACGCCGAACGAGCATGTGACCTCGCCCTTCTCCAGCATCATCGCCGGGATGATGGTGTGCATCGGCCGCTTGCCGGGGCCGATGCAGTTCGGGTGGTCGTCGTTGAGGTTGAAGCTGGAGCCGCGGTTCTGCAGCAGGATGCCGGTCTCCGGCGTGCAGATCTTCGAGCCGAAATGGTGGAAGATCGAGTTGATGAAGGACACGGCCATGCGGTCGCGGTCGACGATCGAGCAATAGATCGTGTTCGTGCCGGGCGGCGGCGGGATGAGGCGGGGCGTGCGCTTGCCCGGATCGATCATGCCGGCGAGGACCTTCGCGAAATCCTTCGAGACGAGCTGCTCGACCGTCACCTTCATGTGCGCGGGATCGGCGATGTGGCTGTCGCGCAGCGAATAGGCGAGGCGCGCCGCCTCGATGCCGAGATGCAGGCGCTCGGGCGAGGTCGGATCGAGACTCTTGATATCGAACTGCTCGAGGATGTTGAGGATGATCAGCGCCGTGATGCCCTGCCCGTTGGGCGGCAGTTCCGCGACGCCGGTGCCCTTGTAGTCGCCGATCACCGGCGCCTCCACCGTGCCGCGGTGGGAAGCGAGATCCTCGAGCGTCAGGAGCCCGCCCTTGGCCTGCACCGTCCTGACGATGTCCTCGGCGACGCGGCCCTCGTAAAAGCCCTTCGCACCCTTGGCGGCGATCTCCTCCAGCGTGGCGCCCAGCGCCGCGCTGGTCATGCGCTCGCCGGCGGTGGGCGCGCGCCCATCGAGCAGGTAGTGGCGCGATGCGCCGGCGTCCTTGGCCAGCGCCGCGGCATCGGTCGGCCAGTCGAAGGCGACGCGCGGCGTCACCGGCC
>CAZEZD010000412.1:0-2897 GCA_964516115.1 uncultured Hyphomicrobiales bacterium | reverse complement strand
GCATCGCCGCCTTCACCGGCACGCCGTCCACCATGCTGCAGTGGATCATCTCGGTCGTCGGCGTCCTCGTGTTCGCGGGCCTCACCGCCTACGACACGCAGAACATCAAGAACGAGTACATCTACAGCCTGGCCTATGCGAATGACGGATCGCTGGTGCAGAAGGCCGCCATCTTCGGCGCCCTGCAGCTCTACATCGACTTCGTCGGCATGTTTCAGTTCCTGATGGCCCTGCTCGGCCAGCGCGAAGAGTAATCTCTGCCCGATCGGGCATCCGGCGTCCCCGCCATCCCAGAGCCCCCGGCCTCGCGGCCGGGGGTTTTTGTTTGTGCAACGGCAACAGGGGAAACAGCGCCTCCTCGCCGGCGACATGGTGCCGAGGCCGGAATGGGCGATGGAGATGCGCCACCGTCCCGGAGCCCAGAGGTTCTCCATGCCCGCCCGCCGCAGCCTTACCCTTGCAGGCGCTCTCGTCCTTGCCGCCACCGGTCTTGCAGGAGGGCGCGAGCTCGGCAGCGCCCCGAACCTGCGCATCCTCGGCTTCTCGCCGGACGGTCGCTATTTCGGCTTCGAGCAGGACGGCGGCGACGGCGTCAACGAGAAGGGCGCCTTCGCCGTCGATGTCGTGGACGCGACGACAGGGCGCTCCGCCCGTGGCTTCCCCCGCGGGGTCACGCAGGTCGCCTGGGACAGCGAGGCGCAGGATCCGCGCCGCGCCGCCATGCGCGGCTTCCGCTTCAAGGAGGACGACGATACAACCGCCTCGACCGAAGCCGTCCGCCGCTGGACGCGCGGCGTGACGCGACGGCCGCTTCAGGCCCTGCGGCTGACGGACCCCGGCCGCCGGCTCGGCGGCTTCGCCCTGACCGACATCTCCGAGGTTGCCGGCCCGGTGCGGGTGATGGCGGAGCCCGACATCATTGGCACCCATCCCGGCACGTCGATCAAATACACGGTGACCGCGCAGATGCCGGTTCCGGAGGATACCGATCTTGCCTGCCGCGACCGGGCGACCAGCGAGAGCCACACGCTGACCATCACCCTGAAGCCGGACATCCCCTCCTGGGACCCGGAAGCAGCGACCCGCACACCCAACGCCTTCCGCGAGCAGAATGTCGCGCTGCCCTTCATCCTGCCGCCGAAGACCTGCTTCCAGGCGGCGCGCGTCACGGATGTCTACCGCAATGAGAGCGGCCGCAGCATCGCGGTGGTGGTGGCTGTCACGTTCGACGTCGGCTTCACCGACTCGGCCGAATATCACGCGACCGTCTTTGCGCTCGGCCGGGACTGACCGGCGCGACCATCAGTCGGGCCTGAACACCAGCGCGCGCGGAATGGCCGAGAGGTCTGACCGTAGCCCGACCAGCCGGAAGCCGTTCACCGCGGCGATCCCCGCCACGTCCGGCGTCTGGCCGATGCCGATCTCGACGAGGGCATGTCCGCCCGGCGCCAGCAGGCGCCCGGCATCGGCGAAGATGGCGCGATAGGCATCGAGCCCGTCGACGCCGCCATCGAGGGCGAGACGGGGATCGTGCAACGCCACCTCCGGTTCCAGACGGTCACAGTCGGCCGAGGGGATGTAGGGCGGGTTGGAGACGATGAGGTCGAACGGCCCGTCGAGCCCTTCGGTCCAGCGCCCCCGGCTGAACGCAGCGCGGTCCCCCAGACCCAGCGCGCCCGCATTCGCCCGCGCGGCGGCAAGCGCGTCCTCCGACAGGTCGACGCCAAGGCCCGTTGCCGCCGGACGCTCGCTGAGGATCGCGAGCAGGATCGTCCCCGGCCCGACACCGAGATCGAGCACCCGCGCCGGAGCGTCGACTGGCAGAAGCGCCAGCGCCGCCTCGACGATGGCCTCGGTGTCGTCGCGGGGGATCAGGCAGGCCGGGCTCAAGGCGAGAGCGAGGCCGTGGAACTCGCCTTGACCGGCGATCCGGGCGAGCGGCTCGTGAGCGATCCGGCGCGCGAGCAGGCGGTCGAACTGGCCTGCCTGCTCGGCATCAAGGCAGCCACCCGACGCGGCGACCGGCAGGGCGACATCGATCCCCGAGGCGAGCTTCAACAGCAGGCGCGCTTCCAGCGCGGCATCGTCCACACCAGCTGCCACGAGGCGTCCCGCAGCCAGCCGTCGCGCTTCCGCGAACGGCGTCCCGGCGGCGATCACGACACGCCCTCGAGGGCGAGCAGGCTGGCCTGATGATCGGCGATCAGGGCATCGAGGATCTCGCCCAGCGCCGTGCCGGCCATGATCTCGGGCAGCTTGTAGAGCGTCAGTTCGATGCGATGGTCGGTGACGCGCCCTTGCGGGAAATTGTAGGTGCGGATGCGCTCGGAGCGGTCGCCGGAGCCGACCTGCAGCTTGCGATCCTCGGCGCGATTGGCGGCGAGGCGCCGGCGCTCCTCGTCGAAGATGCGCGAGCGCAGGATGGCCATGGCGCGGGCACGGTTCTTGTGCTGGGAGCGCTCGTCCTGCACCAGCACGACGGTGTTGGTCGGGATATGAGTGATGCGGACCGCCGATTCCGTCTTGTTGACGTGCTGGCCGCCGGCACCCTGTGCGCGCATGACGTCGATCCTGAGGTCGTCGTCGTGGATCGCGACGTCGACCTCCTCGGCCTCCGGCAGCACCGCGACGGTCGCGGCCGAGGTGTGGATGCGCCCGCCCGATTCCGTCGCCGGAACGCGCTGCACGCGGTGAACGCCGCTCTCGAACTTCAGCTTCGCGTAGGCGCCGACGCCGCGGATCTCCGCGACGACCTCCTTGAAGCCGCCGACCGTGCCCTCGCTCGCCGAGATCAATTCTGTCGTCCAGCCCTGCAGCGCCGCGTAGCGCTCGTACATGCGGAAGAGATCGCGGGCGAAGAGGGAGGCCTCGTCGCAGCCGGTGACAGCGCGGATCTC
>CAZEZD010000411.1:0-2906 GCA_964516115.1 uncultured Hyphomicrobiales bacterium | reverse complement strand
CGGTGACCCTCTACAGCCAGGGCGTCAACCAGTCGGCGCAGGGCACCGACAAGGTTTCGGCCATCCTCAATTGCCACCTCGCCACCGGTCGCATCGGCCGGCCCGGCATGGGCCCCTTCTCCCTCACCGGCCAGCCCAATGCCATGGGCGGGCGCGAGGTCGGCGGCCTCGCCAACATGCTGGCCGCCCATATGGGCTTCACCGCCAGCGACATCGACCGCATCCGCCGCTTCTGGGGCGCACCGCGCATGGCCGGACGCGAGGGCCTGAAGGCCGTGCAGATGTTCGACGCCGTGGCAAAGGGCGCGATCAACGCGATGTGGGTGATGGGCACCAATCCGGCCGCCAGCCTGCCGCGCGCCGACCACGTCCGCCGCGCCATGGCCGGCCTCGATCTGCTCGTCGTCTCGGAGAACGTGCTGTCCAACGACACGGTCAACGCCGGCGCCCACATTCTCCTGCCCGCCGCCGCCTGGGGCGAGAAGGACGGCACCGTCACCAATTCGGAGCGTCGCATCACCCGCCAGCGACCGTTCCTCGCCCGGCCTGGCGAGGCGCAGCCCGACTGGTGGATCGTCGCGGAGGTGGCGAAGCGCCTCGGCTATGCCGAAGCCTTCACATGGTCAGATGCCGCCTCGATCTTCCGCGAACATGCGGCGCTGTCCGGCTTCGAGAATCGCGGCACGCGCGACTTCGACATCTCCGGCCTCGCCCGCATCACCGATGCCGACTATGACGGGCTCGCCCCCGTGCAATGGCCGGTGCGAACGCCCGCCGACCGCGGCGACAAGCGCTTCTTCGCCAAGGGCGGCTTCTACAGCGCCGATGGGCGCGCCCGCTTGATCGCCATCGAGCCGCCGGCTCTCAAGGCCTCGACGGATGCCGAGCGCCCCTTGCTGCTCAACACCGGCCGTTTCCGCGACCAGTGGCACACCATGACCCGCACGGGGAAGGCGCCGACCCTCGGCCGCCATAGCCCCGAGCCCTTCGTCGCCGTCCACCCGGCGGATGCTGCCGCGGCTGGCCTCGCCGAGGGCGACATCGCCCGGCTCGACAGCGCCCATGGCGGCGTCAGCCTCAGGGTCGCGCTCGACGAGGGCCAGGCGCGCGGCGAGGTCTTCGCGCCCATCCACTGGACGGCTGAGACGGCGGCCGACGCCCGCATCGGCGCTGTCGTGAATGCCTTCACCGATCCCTTCTCCGGCCAGCCCGAGATGAAGGCGACGCCGGTGGCGCTGACCCGGGTCGCCATGGCCAGCGACGGGTTCCTGCTCTGCCGCGCCGAGGTTCCGGCTCCCGCAGGTCTCCTGTGGACGCGCGTGACGACCGAGGGCGGCATCGGGCTCCTGTTCGCCTCTCCAGCGATCGTCGACGGCGCCGCGATCGTCCGCCGCCTCTCCGGCGACGACGGGGCGATCTCCGAGGTCAGCGATCCCGCCCGCGGCCTCTATCGCGCCGCCGTGTTTCGCGACGGACGGCTGGACGCGGTCTTCTTCGCGGGGCCGGGCGCGCGCGACGCCTGGACCATCGTGCAGGGTCTCTTCGCCCGGGCGCATCTCAAGCCTGCGGATCGCAGGGCGCTTCTGTCCGGCCGCTCGGCCGACGGCCTCGCAGACCCGGGGCCGACCGTCTGCGCCTGCTTCGCCATCGGCCTGACCGCCGTACGCTGCGCCATATCGGACGGCGCCACCGACATCGACGCCGTCGGCCGCGCGACGAGGGCCGGGACGAACTGCGGCTCTTGCCGGTCGGAAATCCGCAATCTCATCGCGCGCGAGGGCCCGCTCGTCCCGGCATGAAATCCCTGCGGCGAACGGGCGAGACAAAGCCCGCGCGCCATCCTATTCAGGACCCCATGGATCTGGGTCTGAGGAACAAGTCGGCCATCGTCTGCGGCGCGAGCCGCGGCATGGGCTTTGCGGCCGCCGGGATGCTGGCGGCGGAGGGTGTGGCGCTGACCATGTTCGCGCGCAATCCGGAGCGTCTGGAGGCCTCCGCCGCCGACATCCGCGCCCGGTTCGGCGTGCCCGTGACGACGGTCGCCGGCGACGTGACCATCGTAGCGGATCGCGAGCGGCTCGTCGCCGCCTGCCCGGCACCCGACATCCTTGTCACCAATGCCGACGGCATGCCGCCCGGCGACTTCCGCGCCTGGACCCGCGACGACTGGATCGCCGCCCTCGACGCCATGATGCTCGCCCCCATCGCCCTGATGAAGGCGACGGTCGACGGCATGATGGACCGCGGCTTCGGCCGCATCGTCAACATCGTCTCGCGCTCGGTGAAGAGCCCGCAGGCCGAGATGGGGCTGTCGAACGGCGCGCGGTCGGGCCTTGTCGGCTTCGTCGCGGGCCTGTCGCGCCAGACGGTCGGGCGCGGCGTCACCATCAACAACGTCCTGCCGGGCATCGTCGCCACCGACGCGCAGAAGCACCATGTCGAGAAGCTCAGCACGATGACCGGCCGGCCCTTTGCCGAGATCTGGGCCGAGCGCGCCGCGCAGAATCCCGCCGGCCGCTATGGCGAGGCCTCCGAGATCGGCGCCACCATCGCATTCCTCTGTTCCACCCATGCCGGCTTCATCACGGGACAGAACCTGCTGGTCGACGGCGGCCAGTACCCCGGAACCTACTGACCTCTCGGACTCCCATGGCCCTCGATCTCGCCCGCATCCGCGCCGACGTGCCCGCCGTGGAGCGCCGCGCCTACCTGCACAACGCCGGCGCCGGCCTCATGCCGCGACAGGTGGTCGATGCGATGAAGGCCCATCTCGATCTCGAGGCGGAGATCGGCGGCTATGCGGCCGCCGATCGCGAGGCAGCGAGACTCGACGGCGTCTATGGCGCGGTCGCGCGCCTGATCAACGCCGCGCCCGACGAGATCGCCCTGATGGAGAACGCCACCGT
>CAZEZD010000410.1:0-2907 GCA_964516115.1 uncultured Hyphomicrobiales bacterium | reverse complement strand
CGGTTCTATGCCAAAGGACGCCGACGATTGCAATGGCCCGCCCGCACTTTTTTCCGGGCGTGCGGGACGGCATCGGCCGCAGCGGCTTTGACGGTGCGGGAGCGCCCGGCTATCCCCTTGGACGAGCGCATGACCGGCGGCGTTGCGGCAGCCGGGCGAAGCCGCGATCGACGCGGCGGTGGAGAGGTGCATGGGGTTCGGCTTTCTCGCCCTTCCGGACGCGGCAGACTATGTCCTTGCCGATGCCACTTTGCCGGCCAGTCTCGTCGATGGCGAGGCGCCCGGGCCAGTGGGCGACGGTCTCGTGCGCGCCGACATCGTCGTCAGCGGCGGCGTCATCCAGACGGTGACCGCGCCCGGCGCCGTCCGCTCGCCGGAGCGCGCAATTGTGCCGCTCGACGGGGCCATGGTCTTTCCCTGTTTCGTCGACGCCCATACCCATCTCGACAAGGGGCACATCTGGCCGCGCGCCTCGAACCCGGACGGCACCTTCCCCGGGGCGCTGGCCGCGGTCGGCGCCGACCGCGAGCGCAACTGGTCGGCCGACGACGTGCGCGCCCGGATGACCTTCGCGCTGAAAGCTGCCCACGCCTATGGCACGGCGGCCATCCGCACCCATCTCGATTCCATCCCCGCCCAGATCGGTATTTCCTGGCCGCTCTTCGCCGAGATCCGCGAGGAATGGCGCGGCCGCATCGACCTGCAGGCCTCCTCGCTCTGCGGGATCGATATTGCTGTCGAGCCCGGCTATCTCGACCGCATGGCCTCGGTCGCGAGGGCGACCGGCGGCGGTCTCGGCTGCGTCACTTACATGTCGCCGAACCTGCCGGGGGGGCTCGACTCCATCTTCCGCACGGCGCTCGATGCCGGCCTGCCGCTCGACTTCCATGTCGACGAGACGCTGGACCCGACGGCGGATTCACTCAGGCTCATCGCCGAGGCCGCGATCCGCCACGGCTGGCGCGCGAACGGCAATGGCACCATCGTGGTCGGACACTGCTGCTCGCTGTCGATGCAGGCCGACGACGTGGTCGCGGCGACGCTCGACCGCATCGCGGAGGCGGGCCTCGCCGTCGTCTCTCTGCCCATGTGCAACATGTACCTGCAGGATCGACTGGCCGGCCGCACGCCGCGCCGCCGCGGCGTCACCCTTCTGCACGAGATGAAGGCGCGTGGCGTCGCCGTGATGGTGGCGAGCGACAACACCCGCGACCCGTTCTATGCCTATGGCGACCTCGACATGCTGGAAACCTATCGCGAGGCGACGCGCATCCTGCATTTCGACCATCCGGTGGGAGACTGGCCGCGCGCCGCCACGGCGACGCCAGCCAAGGTCTGCGGCTTTGCCGGGCGGGGCGTCATCGGCGCGGGCCTTGCCGCCGACCTCGTCGTGTTCCGCGGACGGAGCTGGACCGAGCTGCTGGCCCGGCCGCAATCGGATCGCACGGTGATCCGGGCGGGCCGCGCCATCGACACGACCCTGCCCGACTATCGCGACCTCGACAGGCTGTGGAGCTGATCCCATGACGACAGGCGAGACGACCGCCGGCGACAGCCGCCCGCGCTACGACATCGACGGGCTGAAGGCGAAGCTCGCCGGCATCAAGACCGAGGACAACGCCAATCTCGTCCGCCAGAAGAGTCGCGACTTCTACTGGTACTCGCCGACGCTGAAGCGTCAGCTCGACCATGTCGTCGGCGACATCATCGTCTCACCGGTGAGCGAGCAGGAGGTGGTGCGCGTGCTGGCGGCCGCCCATGAGGTCGGCATCCCGGTGACGCCGCGCGGCACGGGCACCGGCAACTACGGCCAGGCCATGCCGCTGTCCGGCGGCATCGTTCTCGACCTCTCCGGCATGAACAAGATACTCACCGTGCAGCCGGGCCGCTTTGTGGCGGAAGCCGGCACCATCGTCGCCGAGATCGACAAGGTCGCCCGGCCGCAGGCGCAGGAGGTGCGCATGCATCCCTCGACCTATGCGACGGCCTCGGTCGGCGGCTTCATCGCTGGCGGCTCGGGTGGCGTCGGCTCGATCACATGGGGCGGACTGCGCGATGCCGGCAACGTCATCAGCCTCAAGGTCGTCACCATGGAGGCGAGCCCGCGCGTGCTGCAGCTTTGCGGCGACGACCTCGCCAAGGTTGCCCATGCCTATGGTACCAACGGCGTCATCACCGCGGTGGAGATGCCGCTCGGACCGGCCTATCCGTGGGTCGACGTCTTCCTCGGCTTCGACACCTTCGAGCGGGCGGGCGCCTTCGCCAACATGCTGGGAGAGCAGGACGGTATCGCCAAGAAGAACATCTCGGTGATCGCCGCGCCGGCGCCGCAGACCTACTTCCTTCGCCACCAGGACTACATTCCCCCCGGCAAGCACGTGGTCGTGGCGGTGATCGCCGACTTTGCCGTGGATGCGGCGCTGAACCTCGCCGCCAAGGCGCAGGCCGAACTGCTGCTGCGCTCCGACAAGCTCTCGGACGAGGAGCGGCGCAAGCTGCCGCCCGGCTTCGAGCTGACCTGGAACCACACCACGCTCCGGGCGCTGAGGGTCGATCCGGCGATCACCTATCTGCAGGTGCTCTATCCTTTCCCGAACCAGATCGCCCTGTCCGCCGCCCTGGAGGCGCGTTTCGGCGACGAGATGATCAGCCATCTCGAGTTCGTCCGCTTCGACGGCAAGGTGACCTGCTTCGGCCTGCCCATGGTGCGCTTCACCACCGAGGAGCGGCTCGAGGAAATCATGAAGATCCACGAGGACATGGGGGCGCCGATCTTCAACCCGCACCGCTACACGCTGGAGGAAGGCGGCATGAAGCAGACCGACGCGGTGCAACTCGCCTTCAAGAAGGAAGCCGATCCGCAAGGCCTGCTCAATCCCGGCAAGATGATCGCCTGGGAGGATCCGA